>CAIUZX010000055.1 GCA_903903715.1 uncultured Caulobacterales bacterium | reverse complement strand
GGCGACGTTTACCGAAAGACCCGCGGCGGCGATGACGGCTACGGAAATGAGCGTTCGACGATGCATGAAGATCTCCCGGTCGAATTTGCCTCGTCTCATTCAGACCCCTGAACGTGTCCTGAGTTGGGCCATACCGGCGCCATCCAAGGCGGCGGGGTGAGGGCGAGCGGGCCTCCCCGCACGGTCAGGGCGCCTTCGGACCGGTCGAGGCGCATGAGCGCCAGGCCCGCCCCGTCCGCACAGGCGATCACCTCTCCCGCGCGCAGCTCGCCGAACAGGATCTCGTCACCGGCCCCTGTGTCTGCAGGACCTGTGAAAGGCAGGATGCGGTTCTTCGCCCCGCCGCGCCGGTACATGCGGGAGGTGGTCTCCTGGCCGATGAAGCAGCCCTTGTGGAAGTCGACGCCGTTCAGAAGATCGAAGTTGGCCTCCACGGCATAGACCCGGTCGACCAGCCCGTCTGCGGCGATCTCGGCCACCCCCAGCGACCGACGCCGCTGCGTATAGTCCGACAGATCCGCCCCGCCCGGCCCCGCTACCGGCGACAGGGCGCGCCAGCCAAGGGTCTCGAGACGTGGATCAACGAAGGCGCCCGTGGGCGCCGGGCCGCCCCACCCCGCCATGACAACGCCGTCGATGGGCGCAATCTCGACCTTCGCCCGCAGCTTGTAGAGGGACAGGCGGGGGATCAGCGCGTCGCGAAACGTCCGGTCCACATCGAGCACGAGGGCGTCGTCCACGGCCACTATGTTCATCTCGCCCAGCACGCGTCCCTGCGGCGTCAGAAAGGCCGAATGCGCCTGCGTCGCCGACCCGAAGGCCGGGACCGTCTGGGTCACCAGCCCTTGGAGCCAGTCGCTGGCGTCAGCGCCGGAAATCGTGATCAGCGCGCGGTCTGGAAGAACGGTCGAAACGTGGCTCATAGTCTGAGATGTGGCGATCAAACCGCCATCGCGCCAGTATTTTTTACCTTGACGATCACGTAGAATGCGTCATGCCGCCCCCACGCCGTGAATTCCGCGCTATAAGGGTCAGATGCCAGACTCCCGCTTCCCGATTCTGCTGATCACCTCCACCCGCATCGGCGACGCCGTGCTGGCCTCCGGCTTGCTGCGTCGGCTGATCGAGGAGGTGCCCAATGCGCGATTCACCATCGTCGCCGGCCCCCTCGCCGCGCCGCTGTTTCGGGACACCCCCGGCCTCGACGCGCTGATTCCGCTGCCGAAGGAAAAGCACGGCATGCACTGGCTGCGCCTGTGGGCGAAGCTGCGGAGCCGTCGCTATGGCCTCATCGTCGATCTTCGCAATTCGCCGGTCAGCCGGTTCCTCAGCGCCCAGAAGCGAGCGCTGAAGCGCTCGTCCTCCTCTGTCGGCGTTCCCGTACACAAGGTGGTGGAAGCCGCCCGGGTGCTGAAGCTGGAAGACGTCGTTCCGGCGCCGATGATCTACACCTCCCCCGAGACGGAAGCCGCGGCGGACCTGATCGTAGGTCAGGGCGGCCCGATCCTGGCCATCGGACCAGCGGCCAACTGGGTGGGCAAGACCTGGCCGGCGGAGCGCTTCGCCGTGGCGGCGGCTGACCTGCTCGGCCCCAATGGCCCCATGCCCGACGGACGGCTGATGGTCGTCGGCGGCCCGGACGACCGCTGGGCGGCGGAAGCCGTGCGGCGGGTGATCGCCCGGGACCGCCTGATCGATCTCGTCGGACGCACCGATCTCCTCACCGTCTTCGCCTGCCTGAAGCGGGCGCGGCTGTTCATCGGCAACGATTCGGGCCTGATGCACATGGCCGCGGCGGCAGGGACGCCGACGCTCGGATTGTTCGGCCCCTCCGACGACCGGCTCTATGGTCCCTGGGGTCGCCACGCTCGCGCCCTTCGAGGACCGCGGGAGTTTGAAAGCTTCGTGGCCAGCGATCCAGAACTCAACCAGGCCGTCTGCCACATGCTCGACCTGCCGGTGGAGTGGGTCGTGCGGGCGGCCCGCGCCCTCTACGCCGAGTCCGAAGCCGACTGGCGCGAAGAGCACGGCGACCGCGCCCCGCCGCCGACGCCCATCACCTTCGTGCGAACCGCCGAACCTGAAGCCCCGCGGCCGGCGCCGCCGGACTGGGACCCCAGCGTGCTGGGCGACGCCCCAAGGTCCCGCTCCGGGATGAGCGCCGCGTCGTTCCGTCCGACCAAGGCTGAGCCGCCGACACCGGCGCCGCTGACGTTCCGCGCCGCCCCTGCCGACATCGCCGTTCGGCCGCCTGCGCCCACCCCGCCGGTCGATCTGTCGGAGCCGATTGTCGCGCCGGTCCTGCCCAAGCGCCGCACGGCGGCTCGCCAGTCCAAGGCTGCTGCCGCAGCCGCGGTGATTCCTTCCCCCACTGAAGACGGCGAGAGCCCAGGTGTCTGAGACCTTTGATCTGATCCTGCGCGGCGCGGAGGTGGTGAATCACTCTGGTCGCGGCCAGGCCGACATCGGCGTTCGTAACGGTCGCATGGCTTCGGTCGGCTGGCTCGCCCAGGCCTCGGCGGGCGAGACGCTGGACCTGCGCGGCCTGACGATCATGCCGGGGGTGATCGACAGCCAGGTCCACTTTCGTGAGCCGGGCCTCGAATGGAAGGAAGATCTGGAGACCGGATCGCTCGCCGCCGTCATGGGCGGCGTCACCGCCGTCTTCGAGATGCCGAACACCGAGCCCACGACCACCACGGCCGACGCGCTCGAAGACAAGCTGAACCGCGCGCGGCGCATGGCCTGCGATCACGCCTTCTACGTCGGCGGCACGCATGAGAACGCGTCGATGCTGGGGGATCTGGAACGCCTGCCCGGCTGCTGCGGGATCAAGGTGTTCATGGGCGCCTCCACCGGAACGCTCCTGGTGGCCGACGACGCCGGGGTGGCCTCGGTGCTCGCCCACATCAACCGCCGCGCCGCCTTCCACTCCGAGGATGAGTATCGTCTGGCGGAGCGGCGCCCCCTCGCCCGCACCGGCGACTGGACGAGCCACGAGGAGGTGCGCGACGCCACCAGCGCCATGATGAGCACCGAGCGCCTCGTCCGCCTCGCGCGGGCGGCGGGCAAGCGCATCCACGTGCTGCACGTCACCACCGCCGAGGAAATCGAATTCCTCAGCCACCACAAGGATGTGGCGAGCGTCGAGGTGACGCCGCAACATCTCACCCTGACCGCACCTGAAGCCTATGAGCGCCTGAAGGGCTTTGCCCAGATGAACCCGCCGATCCGCGGCGCGGCGCATCAGGCGGGACTGTGGCGCGGGATCACCGACGGCGTTGCGGACGTGCTCGGTTCGGACCACGCCCCCCACACCAAGGAGGAAAAGGCGCGGCCCTATCCCGCCTCACCCTCGGGCATGCCCGGCGTGCAGACCCTGCTGCCGGTCATGCTGGATCATGTCACGCACGGACGGCTGACGCTGGAGCGTCTGGTCGACCTCACCAGTCACGGTCCTCAGCGCGTGTTCGGGATCGCGGGCAAGGGCCGGATGGCCGAGGGGTACGACGCCGACCTGACGGTCGTCGACCTGAAGGCGAAGCGCACCCTGCGCCACGAAGACATGCTGAGCCGCTGCGGCTGGACCCCGTTCGACGAGATGACCGTCACGGGCTTTCCCATGCTGACCATCATCCGCGGCGCGACCGTGATGCGGGAGGGTGAGGTCATCCTGCCCGCCCGCGGCCAGCCCGTCCGCTTCCAGGACGCGCTGGCTCCCTCAAACGTTTAGCGGCAACCGCCCATATCGCTGACCGTCCGGGTCGTCGGCTTCAGCCCGGCCCAGAGCGCGCGGTTGAACGCCTGCGTGTCCAGCTTGTCCTCGGACGAGAAGTCCTGTCCCGCCATGGCCTTGGCCCAATAGTCCGCCGAATGCCGCGGCTTGGCGAGGCAAGCGGTCTCCGCCTGCGGCAGGGGCAGCTTGGTCGTGCGCAGGATGTTCGGCACGACGGCCTTGTACGTCCAGGTCGAAGCGCTCGTATCGAACACCTTCGTCATGGGCTCGGCCATGGCGTCGTTCAGGCCGAGGGGATCTAGCCCTAAAACATCCACGATGGTGCGGATCATGTTGACCGTGGTGTAGCGCTTCGACACCACCGCGCCCTGCTTAACGTAAGGCCCGACGACATAGGCGATGGAGCGGTGGGCGTTGACGTGGTCGGCGCCGTCCTGCGCATCGTCCTCGACGGAGAAGATCAGCGTGTCCTTGGCGAACGGGCCCTTGGCGACGGCCTCCGCCACGAGGCCGAAGGCGTAGTCGTTATCCGCCATTTGGGTCTCGACCGTGTCGATCCCGTCGATCGCGTCCTTGAAGGAGCCGAAGTGGTCGTGATTGATCCGAAGAAGGGTCAGCGCCGGCGCCTCGCCCTTGGCGGCGAAGGCGTCGTACTCGCGCTTCCATTCCTGGAACCGCCAATAGTCCGGGAAGGCCTGGTCAAAGCTGCGGAAATAAGGATCGCTCACCCCGTGCAGCGACGCCTTGGTCGGGAAGGCCACGATGAGACCTGTCTTCCACGGCTCCCGCTCCAGCGGGATCGCGCCCACGCCCGCCGAAGCGTCATAGCGCGCGAGGTCCTCGTAGAAGCCGTAATTGCGCACGGACAGGCCCTTGGCCAGAGCCGCGTCCCAGATATAGCCCTGCTCCGCCCGGCCATCAGGTCCGTCGGGCGCGGCGACGTCATGGACGCCCGGCAGGATATCGGGATCCGCAGGCGACAGTGGGTTAGCCTTCTGCCGCTCCGCACTGGTCGCATAGGACATATTCACATTGCGGTTCGACCCTTCCTGGTCGTACTGCAGCCCGCGCGCCGCATAGTTCACCGGAGCTTCCCGCTCCGTATGATCCGTCGTGCGCGCCGCCGTCGACCAGTTCCAACCGGTGTTGGAGCTCTCCCCGCTGTCGAGGAAGTTGTCGAGGGTCACGAACCGCTCCGCCAGCGCATGGTGGTTGGGAGAGATCGGACGGGGAAGAAGCGTCAACTTCGGATCGCCATTGGCGTTCGGCAGGTCGCCCAGCACTTGATCATAGGTGCGGTTTTCCTTCACGATGTAGATCACGTGGCGGATGTGCGCCTTCAGGAAGGCCATGGTCTCGAGGTCAGAGGGATCCGGCTTGGCCACGAAGCGGTTGTTCTCGGCCACCTGGCGGGTGAGCTGACCCAGTGTCGCCGGCGACGGCGTGGGCAGGGTCAAAAAGCCCGCCTTTTCAAGCTGCCACACATAGGCGTTCGCGCCGGCGCAGGTCTCCTTGGCGACCGACGGGTTGCCGCGGCAGGCGCCGACATTGGGGCCCGGGTCGCTCTTACCGTTGATCACATAGATCTGCTTGCCGTCCGGGCGCATGGCCACCGCCGTCGGATACCAGCCGGTCGGGATCAGGCCGACCACGTGCGAGCGGGCCGCATCCGCCGCATCGTCATCGTCCTTGTCAGCTTTCGGCGCGGCTTTCGGGACAGGGCCGCCCATGGCGACCGGCGACAGGGCAGCGACCGCCACGGCGTTTTCCCCGCCATTGGAGATGAGCAGCGTCTTGCCGTCCGGTGACAGGGCGAGACCGTTCGCGCCTGCGCCGCCGAACCTGTGCTTGGTGGCGAGTAGGCCCGGAGGGGCGGTCGTGGAGAAGGTCTCGATCACGCGATCGCTCGCCGTATCGATCACCGCGACCCGATCCGTGTTGTCGAGGGACGTATAGAGCCGCGAGCCCGCCGCGTTGACGGTCATCTCGTTCGGCTGACCAGCGACCTTGATCCGCCGCGCCACGCGCAGCTCACCGGCGGCGTCGAGGCTGAGCGCCACCAGTTCGCGGTCCCGGGGGCTGGAGACATATGCCTTGCCCGAGCCGACAAACTGCACCGCTCTCGGGAAGGTTCCGCCGGAGCGACCGTGGTCGGCGGCGCTGGCGGCGCCGGGGCGAAGATCGAGCTCCCGCACCACCGTGTCGGTGTGGGTGTCGATCAGGCTGACGCTGTCATTCTGGAAGTTGGCGACCAGCAGCCGCGCGCCGTCCGGGCTGATGGCGAGGCCCGCAGGGGACGGCTGCACGTGCAGACCAAGCCCGGTCTTGTGGCCAAGGGCGATCGTCCCCTTCGTCGCAAAGTGACCATCGCTTCCCCGCGCGAAGGTCGCCACTGTGTCGTTCACGCCGCCAGAGGCGTAGATCTTTCCCCCGTCCTTCAACCAGGCGAGACCGAGGAAACTGTTGGGCAGGCTGAGCACGTCGGTCTTGACCGGCTTCTCGCCCGAGATGTCGTAGAGGAACACGAACTCCGTCGAGGCGGCGAGCACCACCTTGCCCTTGGCGTCCCGGTTGCGGTTGAAGCCGCTGGTGAGGATGGCGAGGGTGCGCCCGTCCGGCGAGATGGAGAGGTTGGCCGCCTGTCCCACCACATAGTCCGGCAACTCCGCCACCCCAGGGTTCAGGGTCTGGAACACCGCCCCCGGCGCCGCCTCCGGCGTGATGGCCGCCCCCGTGGGGACGTAGGTCGGCGCCGCTGACGACAGGGCGATGGCGAGCAAGGCGGAAAGGCTGGACATGTGGCGGACGTTCCCAGGCTGAAGCGCAAAGGCTTGGCACGGAACGATGACGTTCGCGCGTCAAAAAACAACCGGATATTAGCGAGTTTCTGCGACGATCCGTCACAGAGCAGCAAATAACAAGGTCGAAACATGGCCGTAGACGAACGCCGAAGTTCGCCACGACGCCGAACCCGGTTGAGCGTCGCCGTCGCATGGGGCGAGCCGCCCGAAATCGTGCGTGGCGCTTTCAAGGATTTGAGCGAGTACGGCGGAAAGCTTCTGCTGGACGAAAAAGTGTCCTTGCCGGACCAGTTTGACGTCATTCAACTGACCGAAGGTCTGCTGCACGAAGCCCGCGTCGTCTGGCGCGCCGAGCCGTTCGTCGGCGTCGCCTTCGACCGATCGGTCAAGCTGAAAGGTTCGACGGAACCGCGACTGATGAAGCGCGCCCAGCTATGGATCCGTCTGCTCAATCGCTGACGACGGACTTAGGGTCAGTAGGGCCCATGTGACGACTGAACCGGTTGGGGCGAAGGCGGCGGCGCCGTAGGCAGGGGCTCAGGCGCCGGCGGCGCGGAGTCGTCTGCGCTGTCCTCCATCGCGTTGTCCTGATCGGACTTGGATTTGCGCGGCTTGATCTTCAGGGAAGGATCAACCGCATTGGCGGCCCCCGGCGCAAGCGCGGTCGCATTCGGCACGCTCTGAAGATTGATTGAGCTCACAAGACCTGCGGGGATCGGTAGAGGCGCCGGCTCCGAAGGCGGATGACGGCCCTGGTTCACGCCCATGCCGAAGGCCAAAGCCGATACCGCAGTCAAGGCGATGCCCACCCGCGCCACCAGTCGTCGATCCGTCAATTTCATGGTGGCGGCTCCGCCCGGGACTGCACAACCCTCTTACGTCATCGCCGCATAGGTCGAAAACGCTCTTCCGCCAGACTCTCCGGAAAAGAGTTGGAGTCTGTCTTCGGATCGCCGCAAGGCGCGACGGTGAAGCTTCGGGGGAGCGATGCGCGCTCCCCCGGACACATTATCTTCAGGCCGGCTGTTTCGGCGGACGCCCGCGGGGCGCCTTCACGCCGGTCGATGCGGCCGCAGCTGGCTTGCGACCGCCCTGCCCCAGTCCGCTTTGCTTGGCGAGGTTGGAGCGGGCCGCGGCGTAGTTCGGGGCGACCATCGGATAGTCCTTAGGAAGGCCCCACTTCACGCGATACTGTTCCGGCGTCATGTCATACTTGGTGCGCAGGTGGCGCTTCAGCGACTTGAACTTGCGACCGTCTTCGAGGCAGATCAGGAAGTCAGGGGTGATGGACTTCTTGATCGAAACCACGGGCGTCGGTGCAACGGCCACAGGTTCAGCGTCCACGCCGGTCGAGATCTCGGACAGAGTCTTGTGGACCTGATGAATCAGACCCGGAAGATCTGTCGCCGGCAATGTGCTGTTGCTGACGAACGCCGAAACAATGTCGGTCGTCATTTCAATCAGGTCAGGCGAGGTCGACAAATTGAGTACTCCTCTTGTTTTGTCTATGCGCCCGCCCAGCGAGCGCAAATTGAAATCGTAAGACCGCCATCAAATGGAGGCGAAACAGTGGTCGGGTACGAAAGCCTTATTTCAGCAAAATGCCTCAACATTCGGGCTGACAACGATTTTAGCCGAAATGAGCTCAACGGCTTTAAGCGCTACACACCTAACAAAAGCTACGACCCGCAAAGTACCGGCTGGCTAAAGTCTCAACGCGATTCGTCTTGCCACGTCGAGATGAGAAATGAAAGACTGCAGCTAAAATATTTGAAAAGTTTCTCAATTGAAACGAGGTGAGCTCATAATAGATGTTGGAAAGGAAGCCGCCATACAAAGCGGTTGAAGGGGAAACATGGGCCTCGCGATCAAACAAATTCGGGCAACTGTCTGATTTTCAGTGTTACTTGCTGATTCGTGTAATGCTGTATCCCACCAACCCGGGCGCTGCGCCAACGTCCGACACCATTTTTTGCAGCCCATCCCGCCGCCCGGCGCGCAGGACGCCTGAGAATTCCAGCACCTCTCCCGAAGATCTCAGGGCGTAACTTCGGTCATCAAAATTGACGCCGTGAGACTTGAGAATGCTCAGGAGTTGCGACTCCGCATCAATGGATCCTTTGGAGAACTGGAAGACGGCCAGGGCATAGACATTGCCGGACAGTCGCGCCTCGGCCCACCGCAGCAGGGTCAACGTCGCCAGCACCGTCACGGTCGATATCAGGCCGGGCGCCCAGAGCCCAAGACCAAATAGCGCCCCGAACGCTGCGGATGACCAGATGGCCGCCGCGGTGGTCAGCCCCTGGATCGACACACCCTCCTTGAAGATGACTCCGGCGCCCAGGAAGCCGACGCCGGTCATAACCCCCTGGATCAGGTGCGACGGCTCCAGCAGCCTCGGCGATCCCGCAGCGACCAGGTCCGGCGCGAGCTGCGGCAGGCGCGCCGCCATCATCACCGTCGCAGAAGCGAGGCTGACCAGCGCATGCGTGCGGAACCCCGCAGCGCGGCCGTTGAAGCTGCGCTCCAGGCCCACCAGCATACCGGCGGCCCAGGCGAAGAGGAGCGAAAGACAGGCGGAGATCAGCTCTGGGGTCATGATCCGCAGTCTGACGACCTGGACCCTGTTTGACCAGTAAAGAGCTGACCTCCGTTCCTTGTTAGGCCTTCACGATCGGGAAGCTGGTCACGGGCTTGCCGGTCGCCGCGAAGATGGCGTTCGGCACCGAGGCCATGATGACCGGCGTCCCCGGCTCACCCACTCCGCTCGGCGGATTGGCCGAGGCGATGATGTAGGTCTCGACCTTGGGGGCCTCGTTGTGCCGCAGGACGCGGTAGGTGTCGAAGTTGGTCTCGACCGGCGCGCCCTTGTTCAGCGTCACCTGACCGAACATCGCGGCGGACAGGCCATAGCAGGTGCCGCCTTCCATCTGCGCCGCAATCTGGTCCTTGGCGATGGCGACGCCGCAATCGACGGCGACCACGACCCGGCGGACCTTTGGCTCTCCGCCCTCGATCTTCACTTCGCAAACATTGGCGACGACGGAACCGAAGCTCTCGTGCACCGCCACGCCGCGGGTCCAACCATCTTTCAGAGGTTGATCCCAGCCCGACTTCTCGACGGCGAGATTGAGCACGGCCAGATGCCGCTCCGCCGACTTGCCGGCGCGGCGATACATCTCACGACGGTAAGTCACCGGATCGATCTTGGCCTTGGCGGCCAGCATGTCGATGGTGTGCTCCATCACCGGCGCCGCGTGGGTCGCGCCGACGGAGCGCCACCACAGGGTGGTCACCGGGTTGTGCGGCGTGAACACCTGCGCGTCCACGGCCTTGGTCGCCTCCAGGTATGGAGACCCCATCACGCCTTCCACCGAGGTGGCGTCAACGTTGTTCTTCACCATCATCGAAGCCATCATCGGGCTCGCCTTGGCGAAGGACTGGATGACCAGGCGATGACGCCAGGCGACGGGATAGCCGTCCGCGTCGGTCTTTACCGCCACGTCATGGTGCGCCATCGGGCGATAGTGCCCGCCCGCCATGTCGTCTTCCCGCGTCCAGACGAGCTTCACCGGGCGGAACTTGCCCACATGCTTGGCGATCTGCACGGCCTCGACGACATAGTCTGAATCCCAGCTGGAGCGACGGCCAAAGCTGCCGCCCGCGAACAGGGTCTCGATCTCGATCGCGCCGGGAAGGTTCAGCACCACCGTCGCTGCGGCCATCTGGTCCAGCGAGTGGCCTTGCGCGCCGTAGGTCAGCTTGCACTTCGACCCGTCAACTTGGGCGACGCAGTTCATCGGCTCCATCGTCGCGTGAGCGAGATAGGGGAAGTCGAAGGACGTCTTCAGCACGTCGGCGCCGTCCAGCTTGCCCACCTCGCCCTTGGCGATGAAGGGCGCCCACTTGTCGTCCGACGGCGTCACTGCGCCGCTGGCGATCTTGCGGTAGTCCTCGATCATCTCGGGCGTCGAGCGGGTTTCGGCCTTAGAGTCGTCCCATTCGATCTTCAGCGCGTCGCGGCCCTTGCGCGCAGCGTGCACGCCGGTGGCGACCACGGCGACGCCGGTGGCGATCTTGAACACGTCCTTCACGCCTGCGACCTTCAGGGCCTCGGTCGCGTCGAAGCTCTTCAGCTTGCCGCCGAACTTCGGCGCGTGGGCGACCACGGCGGTCAGCATGTCCGGCAGATAGACGTCCTGGGTGTACTTCGCCTGCCCCGTCGACTTGGCGAGGCTGTCCTTGCGGCGCACGCGGTCCGAACCGATCAGGGTGAAGTCCTTGGGGTCCTTCAGAGCGGGGTCCTTCGGCGGCGTCACCTTGGAGGCGGCCTCCAACAGGTCGCCGAAGTGTGCAGACTTGCCGGACGCGTGAGAGACGACGCCATCCTTCACCTTGATCTCGGCTTCGGGAACCTTCCAGGTGTCGGCGGCGGCCTTGACGAACATGGCCCGGGCCGAGGCGCCCACTTTACGCAGCTGCATCCAGCTGTTGGCGATGGCGGTGGAGCCGCCGGTGCCCTGCACGCCCATCAGGCTGTTGGCGTAGATCTTAGCGTTGGCGGCGGAGTGCTCGACCTTCACGGTCGACCAGTCGGCGTCCATTTCCTCAGCGACGATGGCGGCGAGGCCGGCGTGATTGCCCTGCCCCATCTCCTGGTGCTTGTTCATCACCGTGACGGAGCCGTCGGCGGCGACCTTCACGAAGGGGCCGAAGGGGCCGAAGTCGGACTTCGGCGCGCCGGAGCCCATGATGTCAGCGGGGGAGCAGCCCACCAGAAGGGCGCCGCCCACGAGGGCCGAGCCAATGACCAGAGCCTCGCGGCGGTTCGGATGAGACGCGCCGTCGGGCGCAGTTTTGGGAGCTATGAACATGTGCAATCTCTCCCTCAGGACTTGGCGTTCACGGCCAAGGCGCCGGCGGCGTCCTTGATCGCGGTGTGGATGCGCTGATAGGCGCCGCAGCGGCAGAGGTTCCCCGCCATGGCCGCGTCGATATCGGCGTCCGAAGGTTTCGGATTATCCGCCAGCAGCGCCGCCGCCGACATGATCTGTCCGGACTGGCAGTAGCCGCACTGGGGCACATCGTTCTTGACCCAGGCCGTCTGCAACGGATGCGCGCCGCCAAGACCCTCGACCGTGGTGATCTTGCCCGCGCCGACAGCGCTGATCGGGGTCTGGCAGGAGCGGACCGCCTTGCCGTCCAAGTGCACGGTGCAGGCGCCGCACTGGGCCACACCGCAGCCGTACTTGGTGCCGGTCATGTGCAGTTCGTCGCGCAGCACCCAGAGAAGAGGCGTATCGGCCTCTGCGGTCACCTGACGCTTTACGCCATTGATCTCAAGCTCGATCGCCATGTCGGCCTCTCCCCCATTTATTCAAACACTGTTCACATCTTAATCGATTAACGGCGAGTTTCCAGAGGGACCGCCGAAATGCCGCGCATCGGACGCCGAATTTCAGGCGGAAATTGCGATGTCCGCGTCTTTTTGCAGCCAGAGCGCAGCCAGCCCCGCCTCGATCTCTGCGGGCGCCTCCAGGCGGCACAGCGCCGCCTTCGCCGCCCGGCGCACGGCAGACGAGGCGGGCCAGGGCGCCTTTTCCACATACCAGCCAAGATGCTTGCGGAAGATTTTCACGCCGAGACGGTCGCCGTAGAAGGCCAGGGCGTCGCGGAAGTGATCCAGAGCGATGGCGAGACGCGTCTCTTGATCCGGCTCATCAGCGTTGGCG
>CAIUZX010000054.1 GCA_903903715.1 uncultured Caulobacterales bacterium | reverse complement strand
TCGCCGTGGCCCATGACGCCGGGCGCCCCGTCGCTGTGCACGCGGTGACCGCCGAGGGGATGCGCCGGGCCATCGCCGCGGGCGTCGACACCATAGAGCATGGCGACGAGGGGACGCCCGAACTCTTCAAGGCCATGTGGGAGCGGGGGATCGCCTATTCCCCGACGCTGGCGGCCAGCGACGCCATCTCCCGCTATCGCGGCTGGGACGGGAAGAGCCCGCCGCCGGAGCGGGTGGCGCAGTCGGTCCGCGCCTTCAAGATGGCGATCGCGGCGGGGACGCCCCTGTGCATGGGCGGCGACGTTGGCGTCTTCGCCCACGGGGACAATGCGCGGGAGATGGAGTTGATGCAGCAGGCGGGCCTTTCCGCCGCCCAGGTGCTGCTCGCCGCCACCTCCGGCAACGCCGGGGCGTTCGGACTGGGCGACAGGCTGGGCCGGGTCCGCGCAGGCTTTCTGGCCGACCTCATCGCCGTCGAGGCCGACCCCACCCGCGACATCTCCGCCGTGCGCCGCGTGCGGCTGGTGATGAAGGCGGGGGCGGTGGTGGTCGCGCCGTGAGGGGGCTAAGGCACGGTCAGTGGCGGACCAAGCGCTGAATGCCGGGGCGAACGGACGACAAGGGCACAAGTTGAGCGACTTGACGCATAAGGGCTGAACTTTCAGTGGTCAGGTCACGGTCGTAAACAGCGAACCGGGCGAACTTGTCGCTTTGACCCGGGTCGCTACCGCCAATGTCGCTAAATACAATGTAACTGGAACTGATCGAATTAGGGTGGTCCGAGACGCCCTTGATCAGGATCGGGATCTCAGTATCCCCAGTCACGGCGAAGTCGATAGTCCATTCCTTCCCGCTCAGACCACGGTAATGATAGCCACTTGCAATGTGCTTCTCTGGAACGGTCTTAAGCAGTTCCGCATAGATCATGTCGCGGAGGCGAAGTTCATTCTTGGCTGTGACAATGTCGACCGCCGCCGCCGCGGCCATCGCGGACGCATTGGCGACAGCCAATACGGCCGATTGTAGCCACTCAGGCTCCACCCACTCAGCGATGAGAACTCCGTCTTCAATCCCCAAGCCAAAGCGCAGGCTCGCCTTCTTCAAGCCAGTTTGAGCCGCAGATTCATCCCGACCATGTCGTCGCGCAACGGCCCCTGCGTCTCCACCGTCAGTTACAATGAAGCCATCGCCTTTAGGGACGATATAAACGCACACACGATCAAAGGACGGATACAGGCAGTCGGTCGCAATTCGGAACCCGTGGTCCGTTTGCTCACAAGTCGCTCCCATCTGAAGCAGGGTCATGACGTTTTCACAATCCATAAATCCCTCCCTCAAAAAAGGTAAGCTTGCGGCGGCAGTTAAAAGTCTCGCTGATTGCTCTCTAAGAAAATGTTCACGTCGTCAGTGATGGCCGCCAAGGCTTGAGACACCGTCCGAAGCGCGGGTGGCATTTGCCTTCGGAATGGCAGCTCACCAAAGCCGTGCAATCTGACCCATTCCCGGTTTTCAGACCATCCATGCATATGTGTCCCGCGAATGATCGCGGGCAAGCCCATTCGCCTCGCTGCCGGTGGATTAGGCTCAGATTCGCCCTCAGGGACGATATCGATACGAGCTATTAGCTTGCGCTCCATCAAAACGCATATCGTGGGTTTCAAGAGCCTTCGATCCACCGTCAGGGAGAGTTCTCCCCGTTGGATGCCAAGGCTGTCGACGATGCCCCATCGCGCAGTATGGTCGCTTCCGCGCTCAGCACCCCATCCTGGAAACGTCCCGAACAGGGTCTTGTCTTCGGCGATCCATGCATCAACAGCTTCGATTTCAGCTATCATTCTCAAAGGCTAACTTCAACTTTGACGCACGTCGAGATGCACGCGCCAAATGTTGCGCTCCAGATCCCCCCCTCAAACCTCCGCCTCTCCGCTGAGCCGCTGCTTGGCCAGCAGGACCGCCTGGGTGCGGCTCTGGACGCCGAGTTTGCGGAAGATGGCGGTCAGGTGGGCCTTCACCGTCGCCTCGGTGACGCCGAGGTCGTAGGCGATCTGCTTGTTGAGGAGGCCGCGCTGGAGGCCGACCAGCACGCGCTGCTGGGCGTGGGTGAGGGCGGCGATGCGGGCGCCCACCTCGTCCAGCGGATCGTCAGCATCTGACGGCGCCCAGACCCCGCCCGCGATCAGGCAGGCCAGGGCCTCGACCATCAGGTCAAGGCCGGCGGACTTGGGGATGAACCCCGCCGCGCCCAGCGACATGGCCATGGCGACGACGCTCTGCGCCTCTCCCCCCGAGACGATGGCGACGGGGGCGCCGCCGAGGCGGTCGCGCAGCTCGATCAGCCCGCCGAAGCCGTCGACGTCCGGCAGCTTCAGGTCGAGGAGGGCGAGCATGGGCCTGCCCTTCGCCTCCAGCGCGGCGCGGGCGGCGGCGAGGCTGTCGGCCTCGATCACCGCCACGCCGGGCGCGGCTCGCCCCAGCGCCAGGCCCAGCGCCGCGCGGAACAGCGGATGGTCGTCGACCACGAGGATGTAGGGATCCATCGAAGCTTCCAAAGGTGTCGTTTCCTCTCCGCAGCGCAACTGACGCGCGCCTTCCGGATGAGGGGGAAGGTGCGCCCATTCGACTTTGGTCGCAATTCGACCATTGGATAATATCGGGTTTCTTCAGCATCGCGCACTCTGCCCCCAGGAAATCGGAGGGGTCGGACGTGGGTCCGGGCGCTTCGGGCCAGGTCCAGTCCATGGGCCGGTCCAGGACATCTGGGAGGTACGCTGTGAGAACGATCCACCTGCTTCTGGCGGGCTGCGCCCTGCTGCCCTTCATCGCTGAGCCCTCAGAGGCGGCGACGGCCCACCGGCGCCATGCGTCGGGCCCCTCGTCGGCAGAGCTGGCCGCGCGGCTCGACGCCTTGGCGGCCAGCAATGCGGCGCTGCAGGCCCGCGTCGACGCCCTGACCACGGCGCTGGCCGACACGAAGGCCGCCGCTGCAAAGGCTGACGAAGAGGCCGCCAGTGCGGCGAAGGCGGTGACGCTGGCCCAGTCGAAGATCGACACCATGCCCGCCGTGGCCGCCGCCGCCGCCAAGGCCGCGCTGCCGAAGACGGACCATCTCTATTACAAGGGGCTCAGCCTGACGCTGGGCGGCTATGTCGACATGACCGGCATCTACCGCTCCCGCAACCAGATGTCCGACGACACCTCGTCCTTTACGAAGCTCCCCTTCGCCAACAGCCCCCTGCATGATCAGGCGGAAACGCGGCTGTCGGGGCGCGGCAGCCGGGTGTCGCTGAAGGCCGAGGGGGATGTCTCCAAGACCATCCACCTGACCGGCTATGGCGAGATCGACTTTCTGGGCGCCGCCCAGACCGCCAACAACAACGAGACCTCGTCCTACAATCCCCGCATCCGCCAGGGCTGGCTGAATGTGGACTTCGCGGACGCAGGCGTCTCGGTGCTGGCGGGGGACGGCTGGTCGCTGGCGACGCTGAACAATAACGGCATCAAGCCGCTGTCTGAGGCGATCCCCAATGTGCTCGAATATTCCTACATGCCGGGCTTCATCTATGCGCGGCAGGGGGAGTTTCGCCTGACCAAGCGCTTCGCCGGCGGGCTGACCGTCGCAGGCGCGCTGGAGAATGCGGCGACCCTCGTGAGCGGAACCGCGCCGACCAAGTCGCTGGCCGGGGACGCGCTGACCCTGACCACGGGAGCTGCGGGCGGGACGGCGTTCAACGCGGCCAACACCTACACCCTGCATTCGGCGCCGGACGTGATCGTCAAGGCGGCGTATGACACGAAGCTCGGCGAGCGGAACGTGCACCTCGAGGCCTTTGGGCTCTATCGCCAGTTCGAGGATCAGGTGACGCGCAATGGCGCGACCGCCAACGCC
>CAIUZX010000053.1 GCA_903903715.1 uncultured Caulobacterales bacterium | reverse complement strand
CTGGAATCTACCCTCTCGCCCGTCCTCAACTCCCGAAGCGCGGATCGACGGGAGACCTTGCCGGGCGTGCTTTCGAAATCAGCATCTCCAGCACTGGAGAGCGTTCGTCACTAGTTCGTTCGCGGCCTGCAAATTCTGGGTCTTGAGGACGTTTGGCTTTCGAACTCGCGCATCGTCGCGATAGTGTATTTTGCGGCGTTTGCGTCGCCAAACCGTTCGTCTCAAGGAATCAACGTCATGTCCGCCAAGTCCCTGACCCAAGACCTCTTTTCCCTCAAGGGCCGAACCGCGCTCGTCACAGGCGGATCCCGGGGGATCGGCAAGATGATCGCGCAGGGCTTTCTCGAGATGGGCGCCCGCGTCTATGTCTCATCCCGTAAGGCGCAGGCCTGCATCGAAACGGCGAAGGAGCTGTCCGCGTTCGGCGACTGCCGTCCCCTGCCAGGCGATGTTTCAACGGTGCAGGGCGTACACGCTCTGGCGGCCGCGTACAGCAGCCACGAAACAACCCTCGACATCCTCGTCAATAACGCCGGCGCGGCCTGGCTCGCGCCCTTTGACGAGTTTCCGGAAAAGGGCTGGGACAAGGTCATGGACGTGAACGTGAAGGGCGTCTTCTTCCTGACCCAGGCCCTGATCGGCCCGTTGCGCGCGGCCGCTGTCCAGCGTCACCGCCCGTCCAAGGTGATCAACGTCGCCTCGGTGGACGGATTGTTCGTCAATCCGCAGGAGACCTATTCCTACGGGGCCTCGAAGGCTGCTGTGATCATGCTGACGAAGCGCATGGCGCTGAAGCTCGCCCCTGACCAGGTCATGGTCTCCGCCATCGCGCCGGGCGCCTTTCCATCTGACATGAACGTCGCGGCCCGCGATCACGGGGACGCCATCGCCAAGGGTATTCCTTCAGGGCGGGTGGGCGTCGATGAAGACATGGCGGGCGCGGCGATCTATCTCGCTTCCAAGGCCGGGGACTATGTGTCCGGGGCGGTGGTCGTCGTCGACGGCGGGGTTACGCTTGTGAACGCGTCGGCGTCGATGGCGGACTGAGCCGGTGGCCGAGAGGCTTGCGGGGCTGATCCTCGCAGGCGGGCGGTCATCCCGTCTAGGGCGGGAAAAGGCGGTTGCGGTGTGGCGGGGCGCACCGTTGATCGCCCACGTCGCGTGTCGCTTCGCGGGCTGGGAAGGCCCTGCTGTCAGTGCAAAGCCCAGCAGTGGCGCAGCGATCTGGGCGACGGCGAATGGCCTGCCTGTCCTGCCGGACCCGGAAGGGGCGCCCGACGGGCCTTTGAGCGGTATCCGGGAGGGGCTGCGTTGGGCGGCGGTCCGAGGCGCCGACATGCTGGCCATCGCCCCATGCGACACTCCTGCCTTGCCGGATGATGTCTTCGCCCAGCTGGCAGCTCCGCTCAGACAGGATGTCTCAGGTGCGGTCGCTGAGACCGCTGACGGCCTTCAGCCGCTTGTCGCGATCTGGAGAGTGGCGCCCGCTCTTCATGCGCTGGAAGATCTGATGGCGAACGGCGCGCACCCGCCCGTGCGCGCATTGATCACTGCGACGGGTGCGGTCTCCGTCCCCTTTGAGGACTCATCGCACTTCATGAACCTCAATGGACCAGAAGATTTCGACGTTGTTGGAGGACATGAGTGAATTCGATAAGCCGATGGCGATTTGACCGACGGTTCGCAATTCATTCCGGCGCTGTTTTCACCTAGTTTAGAGACCAATATGATGGAAATCGCCGCCTAGACGTCCACCAATCATCCCTTCTTCAGACGGAAGCCCGTTTCGCCCATGCCGCAAACCCCTCCAACAGAGCCTTTTGACATTGCTGTCATCGGCGGCGGCGTGAACGGATGCGGTGTAGCCCGGGACGCCCAGGGCCGCGGCGCGCGGGTGGTTCTGTTCGAAAAGGGCGATCTCGCCGGCGCGACTTCGTCATCTTCGACCAAGCTTATACACGGCGGACTACGTTATCTGGAGCACTACGAGTTCCGACTGGTGCGCGAAGCCCTGATGGAGCGTGAAGTGCTCTGGGCCATGGCGCCGCACATCATCTGGCCACTTCGCTTCGTGCTCCCTCACCACAAGGACCTGCGGCCCGCCTGGCTCCTGCGTCTTGGCCTTTTCCTCTATGATTATATCGGCGGTCGTAAGCGCCTCCCCGCGACCAAAACCCTGCGTCTCGCCACCGACCCAACCGGAGTAGGCCTGAGGGACGGTTTCACCCTGGGTTTTGAATATTCCGACTGCTGGGTCGAGGATTCCAGGCTTGTCGTCTTGAGCGCCAAGGACGCCGCCGAACGCGGGGCCGATATTCGCCCGCGGACCGAAATCACGCAGATCGAGCGCCTTGCTGATCGCTGGCGTCTGACGTCTGTGCGTGGTGACGAAACCTCAATCACAGAGGCGCGTGTTCTGATCAACACCGCGGGCCCGTGGGTAGGACAGGTCCTGGCGATGACGGGTGTGAACACGCCGGCGAAAGTGCGCCTGGTCAAGGGCAGTCACGTGGTCGTCAAGCGTCTGTTTGATCATGACCGCGCCTATATCTTCCAGAACGGTGACGGCCGCATCGTCTTTGCGATTCCTTATGAAACCGACTTCACTCTCATTGGAACGACGGATCAGGACTACCAAGGCGACCCCGCCAAGGTGGCCGCCTCACCAGAGGAAGCGGCCTATCTCTGCGCCGCGGTCAGCGAATATCTGAAGACGCCCGTTTCGCCGAACGACGTGGTCTGGTCCTACGCGGGCGTGCGTCCGCTGATGGACGACGGTTCGGGAAAGCCGGAGGAGGCGACGCGGGACTATGTGCTCGAGTTGAACACTCTCGGTGGCGCACCGGTCGTCTCTGTGTTCGGCGGCAAGATCACGACCGCGCGGCGGCTTGCTGAATCCGTGATCCACAAGCTGAAGGGCATATCGCCGATCGCCGAACTGCCAAGCTGGACAGGCGGCGAACCCCTTCCGGGCGGTGATTTTCCGATGACAGGCTTCGAAGCGCTCGTTCATGCTCTTGGTATCGACTACCCTTGGGCTGAACCTGCGCTCGTGCGACGGCTTGCAAGGGCCTATGGCGTGCGCGCCCGACGGATCTTGACTGGCGCAACATCGATGGCCGACCTTGGAGAAATTTTCGGGGCCAATCTGACGGCGCGCGAGGTCGACTATCTGCGCAAGGAGGAGTGGGCGACGACCGCGGACGATATCCTGTGGCGGCGTTCGAAGCTCGGCCTGAGGTTCACGCCCGTCCAGAAAGCTAAGCTGGCCGCCTATCTGCAACCTGTCGCCGGATCTGTCTGATGAGCCGTTACATCCTGGCCCTCGACCAGGGCACCACATCGTCGCGCGCCTTGATTTTCGATGCGGAAACCCGTGTCAAAGGTGTCGGTCAATACGAATTTGCTCAGCACTTTCCAGCTTCCGGCTGGGTCGAGCATGAGGCGGAGGATCTCTGGACCACGAACTTGCAGGCCGCGCGGGACGCGCTGGCGGCTGCAGGCGTCGAGGCGCGTGACATCGCCGCGGTCGGCATCACCAATCAGCGGGAAACGGTGGTGGTATGGGACAAGGCGTCGGGCGAAGCGATTCACCGCGCGATCGTCTGGCAGGACCGCCGCACCGCCGAAGTCTGCCAGTCATTACGCGATGCAGGGCATGAAGCGGACACAGCCGCGCGCACCGGCCTGCTGCTGGACCCTTATTTTTCCGCCACCAAGGTGGCCTGGATCCTCGATCACGTTCCCGGCGCCCGAGCTCGAGCGGAGCGGGGTGAGCTCGCCTTTGGGACTGTGGACGCTTGGCTGCTCTGGAAACTGACCGGCGGCGCCGTTCATGCGACAGATGCGACCAACGCCTCCCGAACCCAGCTTTACAATATCACTCTGGGCGACTGGGATGATGTGCTGCTCGAGCGGTTTCGCGTACCGCGCAGCCTGCTGCCGGCAGTGAAGGACTGTTCCGCCGATTTCGGCATGACTGAAACGAAACTTTTTGGCGTCGCCTTGCCCATTCGCGGCGTGGCGGGCGATCAGCAGTCGGCGATGATAGGACAGGCCTGCTTCCAGCCCGGCGCCATGAAATCCACCTACGGCACGGGATGTTTCGCGCTACTGAACACCGGGGATCAGCCGGTGTTCAGCAGGAACCGGCTTTTGACCACCATCGCCTACCAGTTGAATGGCAAACGCACCTACGCGCTCGAGGGCTCGATCTTCGTGGCGGGCGCCGCTGTCCAGTGGCTGCGAGATGGCCTTGGCGTTCTGAGCGCGGCCAACCAGTCCGGCCCCCTTGCGGCGATGGCTGATCCCGAGCAGGACGTGATCATGGTCCCCGCCTTTGTTGGTCTCGGCGCACCCCACTGGTCGCCGAATGCGAGAGGCGCGCTGTTCGGGCTGACCCGCGCGACTGGCCCCAAGGAACTCGCGCGAGCGGCGCTCGACAGCGTGTGTTTCCAGACCGTCGATCTCATTGACGCCATGACATCGGACTGGAAGGGCGCGGGCGAAACGGTTCTGCGGGTCGATGGCGGCATGTCGGCGTCCGACTGGACGATGCAGCGCCTCGCGGACCTCGTGAACGCGCCGGTCGATCGGCCGGAAGTGACCGAGACAACGGCGCTCGGCGCGGCTTATCTTGCCGGCCTCGCCGTCGGACTTTACCCGGAGCCGTCTCAGTTCGCGGACCGCTGGCGACTTGATCGAAGGTTCACGCCCCTGGTCGGGGCAGATGTGCGCGCGGCAAGGATTACCCGCTGGCGCAAGGCGGTGAAGGCGACGCTCAGCTTCGCGGACGAGGTTTGAGCCGGACGAATTCCGGAACGTCGTCTCATAGGCTGCGTTTTCGATTGCCCTTCGCCTCGGACGCCGTTAGGAGGTCCGCTTAACCCAAAGTTAGACGGCGGCGGACGCGCAGGGAACCTTGCGCGCCCGAAACCTGCGCGCGCGACGCATTCATTGTGAGAGTCTCGAAACGATGCCCAAACGTACCGACCTGAAGTCGATCCTGATCATTGGCGCAGGCCCCATCGTGATCGGCCAGGCGTGCGAATTCGACTATTCGGGCGTGCAGGCTTGCAAGGCGCTGCGGGCCGAGGGCTATCGTATCATCCTGGTCAACTCGAACCCCGCCACGATCATGACGGATCCTGAGGTGGCCGACGCAACCTATATCGAGCCGATCACGCCGGAAATGGTTGCGAAGATCATCGAGAAGGAGCGCCCGGACGCCCTGTTGCCGACCATGGGCGGTCAGACGGCGCTCAACTGCGCCTTGGCGCTTGAGGCTTCCGGCGTTCTTGAGCGATTCGGAGTCGAAATGATCGGCGCCCGGGCGGATGTGATCGAAAAGGCTGAGGATCGGCAGAAGTTCCGTGACGCCATGGACAAGATCGGCCTCGAAAGTCCGCGCTCCACTGTCGTCAACACGATGGCCGAAGGCATGGCCGCGCTCGAGAAGGTCGGTCTGCCGGCGATTATCCGCCCGTCTTTCACCTTGGCGGGCACGGGGGGCGGGATCGCCTACAATCTCGAGGAGTTCCGCGAGATCGTAGAGCGCGGCCTCGACGCCTCACCGGTGACTGAAGTGCTGGTCGAGGAGAGCGTGCTCGGCTGGAAGGAGTACGAGATGGAGGTCGTTCGCGACAAGGCGGACAACTGCATCATCATCTGCTCCATCGAGAACATTGACCCGATGGGCGTCCATACGGGCGACTCGATCACCGTGGCGCCGGCTCTGACTCTGACGGACAAGGAATATCAGCGCATGCGGTCCGCCTCGATCGCGGTCTTGCGCGAGATCGGCGTGGAGACGGGTGGATCGAACGTGCAGTTCGCCGTGAACCCCGTCGATGGCCGCATGGTTGTGATCGAAATGAACCCGAGGGTCTCGCGATCCTCCGCCCTTGCGTCGAAGGCCACCGGGTTCCCGATCGCCAAGGTCGCGGCAAGGCTTGCGGTCGGCTACACGCTCGACGAGCTGATGAACGACATTACCGGCGCCACACCTGCGAGCTTTGAGCCGACGATTGACTATGTCGTCACCAAGATTCCGCGCTTCGCCTTCGAAAAGTACCCGGGCGCTGAGCCTTATCTGACCACGTCCATGAAATCGGTCGGCGAGGTGATGGCCATCGGCCGGACGTTCAAGGAAAGCTGCCAGAAGGCCCTGCGCGGGCTTGAAACCGGTCTCTCAGGCTTTGACGAAATCTCCATCCCTGGGGCGGATGCTGCAGATCCGTTGGCTGTGAAAGCGGCGGTTCAGGCGGCGCTCAGCCAACCGACGCCGGATCGGCTGCGCGTAATCGCCCAGGCGATCCGCCACGGCTTGACCGAAGAGGAGATCTGCGGGGCGTGCGCCTACGAGCCCTGGTTCGTCCGTCAGATCGCTGAAATCATCGAAGCCGAAGCGGATGTCTTCAAAAATGGCCTGCCCAAGGACGCAGCGGGCTTCCGTGTTTTGAAGTCTCAGGGCTTCTCAGACGCGCGCTTGGCCAAGCTCAGCGGCGGTGACGAAGAGGCCGTACGTGCAGCGCGGCGGGCGCTTGGCGTCCGGCCCGTCTACAAGCGCATTGACACCTGCGCGGCGGAATTTGCGGCCAAGACGCCTTACATGTACTCGACTTACGAGACCGGCGCCTTCGGTCAGGCCCCAGATTGCGAGAGCGCGCCGTCCGGCGCCAAGAAGGCCATCATTCTGGGGGGCGGCCCGAACCGGATCGGCCAGGGCATCGAGTTCGACTATTGCTGCTGCCACGCCGCCTTTGCTCTGGCCGAGATCGGCGTCGAGTCGATCATGGTCAACTGTAACCCTGAGACAGTTTCGACCGACTACGACACCTCTGACCGCCTCTATTTCGAACCTTTGACGGCGGAAGATGTTTTGGAGCTGATTGAGACAGAGCGGGCCAATGGAACCTTGCTCGGCGTGATCGTGCAGTTCGGCGGACAGACGCCGCTCAAGCTTGCCAAGGCGCTGGAAGCTGACGGCGTTCCGATTCTAGGCACGAGCCCGGACGCCATCGACCTCGCCGAAGACCGCGAACGGTTCCAGCAACTGCTGCACCAGATCGGCGTCGCCCAACCCGTCAATGCGATTGCGAGGTCGTCCGAAGAGGCCTTCGAAGCGGCGCACAAGGTGGGGTATCCGGTGGTGATCCGTCCGTCCTACGTGCTGGGCGGCCGCGCGATGGAGATCATTCGCGACGATGAACAGCTGGCCCGCTACGTCCGGGACGCTGTGCAGGTGTCTGGCTCGTCACCGGTTCTGATTGACCAGTATCTGTCGCGGGCGACCGAGGTCGATGTGGATGCAATCTGCGACGGCGAGCAGGTCTATGTGGCCGGCGTGATGGAGCATATCGAGGAAGCTGGCGTGCATTCCGGCGACTCCGCGTGTTCCTTGCCGCCCTTCTCCCTGAAGCCCGAGACGATTGCAGAGCTGAAGCGCCAGACCGAGGCCATGGCTCAGGCCCTCAAGGTCCGGGGCCTGATGAACGTGCAGTTTGCGATTGAAGAGCCCTTGTCCGACTCGCCGCGGATCTTCGTGCTTGAGGTGAATCCGCGCGCCTCACGGACGGTTCCCTTTGTCGCCAAGGCGATTGGAGCGCCAGTGGCCGCCATCGCGGCCAAGGTCATGGCGGGGCGCCTGTTGTCGGAATTCCGGCTGCCGGCCCCGTCCAACGACCATGTCGCGGTGAAGGAAGCGGTGTTCCCCTTCGCGCGGTTCCCCGGCGTCGACACGGTGCTCGGGCCCGAAATGCGGTCTACGGGGGAAGTCATGGGCCTCGACTGGCGGCGGGAAGGGGAACCCTTGAGCGCCGCCTTTGCACGCGCCTTCGCCAAGAGCCAGATCGCCGGGGGCGCGACCGTTCCCTCTTCCGGTGCGGTGTTCGTCTCTGTGAAGGACGCAGATAAGCCGTTCATTTTGGAGCCGATCCGCATCCTGCTTGCGCAGGGTTTCAAGGTGATCGCAACAGCTGGCACTTCTGCCTATCTCGCATCACAGGGCATCCCCCACGAAACGGTCAAAAAGGTGCTCGAAGGCCGCCCGAACATCGTCGACCGGATGAAGAACGGAGACGTCCAGATCGTCTTCAATACAACTGAAGGTCGGCAATCCCTGCAGGACAGTTTCTCCATCCGTCGCTCGGCGCTGATGATGAAGATCCCTTACTATACGACGGCGGCTGGGGCGCTCGCGGCCGCGCAAGGTGTGGCTGCGGTTCGGGATGGCGCGCTCGAGGTGCGACCTCTGCAGGGCTACAGTTTCCAGACCTGACTCGGGCTGCCGACGCATCGCCATCAAAAGGGCGGCGGCGCGACCTTCCAGGAGAACTCGCCGTCCGATGGCGTAAGGCGGGTGAGTTGCGCGCTGAGCGCCCACAGATCCGCCTGCAGTGCGGTGTCGTAGGATTGCTTGGAAGACGGGACCGCCTTCTTCTTGACGACATACACGCCTGTCCAGCCATGAACGGCGGGATCGACAGCAAGCCGCGCCAGATTGTCTCCGGACTCTGCGGTTGAGTTGACGTTTGGTCCCATCGCCAGCCGCAGGATCGGAATAATTCTCGGCAAGACAAGAGACCAGATCAGGCGGAGCGGCGCCGGATAGGTGCGCGCAAGGCCAGTGCCCGGCATCAGCCCCGGGTCGAAAGCCATGATGCTCGGGCCTGAGCGGCCGCAGAGCTGGACACGGCGATCCAGTTCATAAGCGCAGAGAATGTTGCAAAGTTTCGACGTGGAATAGGCTCTGGGCCCCGCAACATTCGCCGGGTCATTGTTGCCGGCTTGAGCGGGGTAGGCGGCGTCCGCGGCTCTGCGGATCTTGGGAACCGGCATGCCCGTCCTGTTATCTGGATCGTGCGTTCCGCTCGAAACGAAAATGATCCGTCCCTCCGGCGCCATGTCCCCAGCAAGCAGGTTGGCCAGGAGAAAATGGCCCAGGTGATTATTGGTGAATGTGAGATCTGCGCCGGATTCCCCAACGGCCCCGCCTTCCGAGAACTGCAGACCGGCTGAAAGGATTAGCGCTGTCGGCGGACCGAGTTTGAGCTCGCGAAATGCCGAGGCGAAGGCGCGGATCGACGCCTGAGACTGAAGATCAAGGGCCAGCGGCGCGAGGGTGGCGCGTGGCCGCCAACGCTTGAGCCTCTGGACGAGGCGATCAAGCTCAGCCTGGTTTCGGCCGGCGAGGACAAGGGTCGCCGTCGGGCTTCGCCTCAGCAGCGCCTTGGCCGCCGCGAGCCCAAGACCGCGGGTGGGCCCGGTCAGAATGATCGTATCGCCCAACGCCCTCAGACTCCAAACACCGTCAGCCCTTTAAATACAGGTTCCATCTAAGCACCGTCAACATCAGAAGATCGTTAATGGGGCGGGATTTGGCCCTGGAATTGCATGTCCCGTTCGTCCTCATGGACACGGGAGGCGGCATTGCGTGTAACGACCCTGATCCGATTTATCGACATTGTGCTCGCGACTGCGGTGTTTGTAGCGTTCACCTAGAGGTGTCCGGCGAACGATGGACGCCGGTTTCCCCAAAACGATCAACCGCAAGATTGGGGCGTCAGCGGACGAGATCGATTTCCCTGCGCGCCGACACGATCGACACGACGAAGCCCGCCAGCACATCCAGCAGGACCATGCTGAGGATCAGGAAGAAGGTCGAGGTCGCGAAGCCTGGATGTAGCAGGAACAGCACGAGGCTGATGATGAACAGCAGCATCGACAGACTGTGATTGATGATGGCGATCCGGCCGGACTGGGTCGCTCTCAAGAGCTCTATGAACAAGACCACGACCGACGTGAAAACGAACAGATCCGTCACCCGAACGACCCAGCGGACATGGCTCGACATGCCGATGCTGAACAGGATCTGAGACACGTGCGCCTCTGCCAGATCAGGCGGAGGTCCGACCGAAACCAACACAAAAATCGTGTAAAAAAGGACGGGTAATCCCAGTAGAGGCAGAGCGGCGAACATGGCCGTTTCCTGATTGGATTGCGCCCTGCAGATGGGCGACGGACGCCACAAGACTAGAATTCCGAACGCCGCGCAACCTGCTTCGCGATAGGACGGTCGTTGATCGCAGCACAAAAAAAAGCGGCGCCCGAAGGCGCCGCAGTTCATAGGGAGGAAACGCCCAGGAAGGGCAGCGACGCCAGAGGCGTCGCACACCACCCATATACTTCGCAGTGCAGCAGAAGGCAATATCGGAATCGATATTTTCGAAAGAGAAACCTGAGCGACGACATGTGGTCGCCGCAGAAATTCCTTGCAGGAGAAGGGCTCAAGTCCTGCCCTCGGTTCAAACTCTGGATTTCCAGCGAATAACCCTCGAAATCTCGCCGCATCCAAATATGTGCGCTGCAGCATAAAGTCCGGATCGCGCTGGCCGACCTCTTGTGTCTCACCCATCATGAATGGGCTACATATGGTATAGAACAAAGCTTGAATTGGCCGGAATCACTGATTCGGTCCTGATTCGTTTCGCGTGCGTTCCAGAAATTAACCATAAGCATTTACACGGGAATTTCTTAAGGCGGAGGAACTCGCGCCCCCTTGATTGATGCTGCCGAAAACGCCAGTTTCCAGTCCATGTCCGACCGCGCCGCTGGCCTTGCCCGTTCCCGCGTGATCGCGGTGCTGGGGCCCACCAACACCGGCAAGACCCATTTCGCCGTCGAGAGGATGCTCAGCCACCCAACCGGGATGATCGGTCTGCCGCTTCGACTGCTGGCGCGGGAAGTCTATGATCGCATCGTCAAGCTCAGAGGTGCGCGTTCGGTCGCCCTGATCACGGGTGAGGAGAAGATCATCCCACCGCGCGCCGACTACGTCGTAAGCACGGTGGAGGCTATGCCGCTTGGCCGTGACGTCGACTTCTTGGCGGTCGACGAAATTCAACTCTGCGCGGACCGTGAGCGGGGCCATGTGTTCACGCATCGCCTGCTGCACGCTCGCGGCCGAAAGGAAACCCTGTTCCTGGGCGCCCTGACCGTCCAGAACCTGATCCGACGCCTCCTGCCGGACGCAGAGTTCATTGTGCGCGAGCGGCTGTCCGAACTGACCTATACGGGCTCGAAGAAATTGACGCGCCTGCCGCGACGCAGCGCGGTGGTCGCGTTTTCTGCGGACAATGTCTACGCCATCGCCGAGCTGATCCGCAGGCAAAGGGGCGGCGCAGCCGTCGTCATGGGCGCCCTGTCGCCCCGAACCCGAAACGCTCAGGTGGCCCTCTATCAATCGGGAGAGGTGGATTTTCTGGTGGCGACCGACGCCATCGGCATGGGCCTGAACATGGATGTGGACCACGTGGCCTTTGCAGGCCTTCGAAAATTCGACGGCCGCCGCACGCGTCACCTGACACCGCAGGAAATCGGCCAGATCGCCGGCCGGGCGGGTCGCTACAAGTCGCCGGGCACCTTTGGCGTCACCGGCGAGGCGAACGATATCGACGAGGATCTCGTCGCGGCGGTCGAGCAGCATCAGTTTGAACCCTTGCAAGGGGCGGAGTGGCGCTCCGCCCGCCTCGATTTCAGCTCCCTGTCTGCATTGATGGCGTCCTTATCCCGGCCTGCGGATCGAGAGGGCCTGAAACTCGCCGAAGAAAGTCTGGACGAAACTACCCTTCGGGCCCTCGCCAGGGACGAAACCGTCACCGCCCGCGCGCGGGACCGGTCGGCGCTGATAGCGCTCTGGGACGCCTGCCAGACGCCGGATTTTCGCAAGACGACGCCGGATGACCACATCCGCCTGGTGCGGACGATTTTCGAACACCTCACGACCCGGCAGCGCCGCTTGCCGACGGACTGGATCGCTGACCAACTGAAGTCGCTAGACCGGGTGGACGGAGAGATCGACAGGCTGGCGCAAAGGCTCGCAGGCGTCAGAACGCTCGCCTATGCCGCCAACCGTAGCGACTGGTTGACGGACGCCCAGCACTGGCAGGGCCGGTGTCGCGAGGTCGAGGACCGACTGTCGGATACGCTGCACGAAAAGCTGATGCAGCGTTTCATCGACCGGCGGACTTCGGCCCTGTTGCGCGGCCTTTCCCATGGGGGTGAAGTGCTCGCAGGCGTGGCTGGCGATGGCGCGGTGACCGTTGAGGGGCACGTCGTCGGTCACCTGTCCGGCCTGCGCTTTGATGTTGAAAGAGGCGACGGCGCGCTGGCGGACAAGGCCCTGCGTCAGGCGGCCCAACGCGCAGTGGCGCCTGAGCTTTCAAGGCGACTCGGACGTCTTGCGGCGGAGCCAGACGCGGCCTTCGCCCTGACGACGACGGGATTAATCGAATGGCGCGGTGCGCCCGCCGGCAGGCTGACCGGCGGCGGGCCGTTCAACCCGAAGGTCGCCCTGCTCGCGGAACTCGGTTCAGCGGCGGCTCAGGAGCGGGCTGCGCGCCGGCTGGAGGCGTTTGTCGCGGCGGAGGCGGCTCGACGGCTCGGCCCCTTACGCGCACTGGAGCTGGCTATGTCCGAAGGTCGTATCAGTGGGCTGGCGCGGGGCCTGAGTTTTCGCCTGATCGAGGCGGGCGGCGTAGTGGATCGGGCGAAGGTCGCCGCCGACGTCGCATTGCTCAGTCAGAAGGAGCGACGCGCGATGCGCGCTGAAGGCGTACGGTTCGGCGCCTTCAGCCTGTATATGCCCGCCCTGCTCGAGACGGCGGCCGTCGATTTCTCCGCAGCGTTCGCTCACCTCGAAGCCCCGAACTGGCGGCCTAATCGCGATCGTCTGACTCCGTTGCCGCAGCCGCAACCCTCCGACCGGGCCCTGGCGGCTTTCGGACTTCGCGCTGTCGGTCCCTTCGCGGTGGCTGTCGAAACGCTTGAGGCTCTTGACGCACGGCTGCGTGAAGCTCCTCCAGTCAAGTCGCCTGGAGGGGCCGGCGTCGCTTTGCCGCCCGATCTTGCTGAGACGTTGGGGTGGCCTATTGAGGCCCTGCCACGAATGCTCAAGGGGCTTGGATTTGCCCAGGCGCGCCGCGCGGCTGAGGGCGAACCGGCGCTCTGGCGGCGGCGCGCGACCGTGAAGGCGCCGGTGGCGTCGTCCAAGTTTGAGACCTCCTCACCCTTTGCCGCGCTGGCGGAATTCAAGGTGGCTGAGCCTCCGAAACGTCGGACCGGCCCCGCACGCACCGCCGCTGCCGCCAAGCCGTCGCCAGGAGCCCGCCGGCGGCGCAGGCGCAAGCCGCGGGTAACCGTCGCTTGACGGAATTTTCTGCCGGCGGACGCATCGACGTCTGGCTTTGGCATGCGCGATTTTTCAAAACGCGCGCAGACGCGGCGAGCTTCGTGTCAGCGGCAAGGATCAGGTTGTTCCGCGCCGGTGTGGAGTCCCGCCTGGACAAGCCGTCGCGCTCGGTCCGTCCGGGTGACGAACTGATCTTCGCCCTGGCGGGTCGGGTCCGAGCGGTCCGCATCACCGCGATGGGTGTGCGGCGGGGATCAGCCGCGGATGCGCGCACGCTGTATGATATGCTGGACGATTCAGACCCGCGTTCAGATTAAGCCTGGTTCGAAGAGTCCTCGATCGTTTGCAGAAGTCCAAGCACGCCAAGCCCCAGGACTCCATGCGACCGTCCGGTCTTATCCTGAAGGACCGGGGTCAGTCCCGTTTGCAAGAGAGCGGTGCGACTTGCGACATCGTCGTTCGCCGAGGCGCACAACACATGCTCCGCGGCGCGCGGATCGATGCCGTGGGCGACCAGAGCCGCCGCCAGAGCCGCCGGTCCGTCGATGATGACCGGCGTGCCGGACGCCCGTGCGGCGATGATCGCGCCGACCAGGGCGGCAATCTCACGCCCGCCGAGTTCCGATAGCCAGTCGATGGGCGTCTCCGGAGAGGCGGCGCGGGCGCGAGTGAGCGCCCGTTCAATCCAGTCATCGGTCCCAGGAACGTTCGTGCGCCCGTCCGCGCCGCTCAGGCCCAGAATCAGGGCGGCGGCCGCGCGCTCGGACGCGATGGTCAGATCGCTGAGCATGAGTACGTCAGGCGTCTTGGCGATCGCCTCCATGCCGAAGGCGAGGGTGGCGGCGGTTTCGCGCAAGGTCATGGCCGGCGCGTGCGCGGCGTCCCGCACCGGACGGTCAATCGCGAGATCAAAGGCCTCGACCCCCGCACCGAGCTTTCTGGCGAGCCGGTTGGTGGGTCCGGCGCCTTGAGCGAGTTGCTCTAGGCTCTGCCGCGACGCCGCCGCGCCGTTCGGCACATCGGGATAGGTCGCTGCAAAAAGTACCAGGATGGGTCGGCGGATCGCGGCGTCGCCCATCCAGCTTGCCCGCCAGGAAGCGAGATCGGCCAGGACGCTTTGTCCGTCGAACGCCTCCCGCTCCGCTGCGCCGGCAGCGATGTTTGGCTGAGGCGCGTCTCGCACGAGCGCCAGAAAGTCGTCGACAACAGCCTGCGCGGTCGAAGCATTGGTCGTCGATGATGCGGACGGGGTCTGATCTGAGCTCACGGCGCATCGTTTAGCCCAGCCGAACAGATAATGAAACGCATCGCCTGACCAGCCCTTGTCGTTTCAATGGAATTCAGTCATGCGCCAGTCCATGACCCTTATCCGACCCGCGCCGTCCGCTTCTCCCCAACCGATGACGTCGTTGTCGCTCGCCCGCCGCGCGGCGCTCCTGGGGCTGATCTCCACCGTCGGGCCCCTCGCCATCGACATGTATCTACCCGCCTTTCCGGCCATGGCGCGAGATCTCCACTGCGCGCCGTCGAGCGTGCAGCTGTCGCTCGTCGTGTTCTTTTGTGCGATGGCGGTTGGTCAGTTGGTCTATGGGCCATTGTCCGACGCCTACGGACGAAAGCCGCCTCTGGTCTTTGGGCTGGGACTGTTTGCGGCGGCCACGCTGGGATGCGCCTTGGCCCCGGATATCAATACATTGCTGGTCCTTCGCGTGCTGCAAGGGCTTGGCGCCTGCTCTGGCATGACGATCGCCAGGGCTGTGGTTCGCGACCAGCTGACCGGGGCGGATGCGGCGAAACTTCTGTCGCTCATGATCCTCGTCTGGGGCGTGTCGCCGCTGTTTGCGCCTCTGATGGGGAGTCTGACCCTTCGTCTGGGGGGATGGCGGCTGATCTTCTGGGTGCTCGCAGGGCTTGTGGCAGCCACACTTGTGTTGACGGTTCTTGCACTGGAAGAGAGCCATCCGCCGGAAAAACGAACGATCCCATCGATCAAGGCCATGCTGAGGGACTACGTCGCCATCTTGCGGGATCGAAAATTGATGGGTTTGACCCTCTCGAATGCGAGCTGGTCCGGATCCGTCTTTTCCTACCTCGCCACCTCATCCTTCGTGTTCGAGCACGATTTTGGTCTCAACCCCCTGGCCTACGGCGCGATGTTCGGCGTCTGCGCCTCTGGAATGATCATGGCGTCCCAGTTCAACGCCACACTCATGCGACGCCTTGGCGCCGAGCGGCAGCTGAAATGGGTCAGTCTCGGCGCAGTCGGCGTAGCGTGCTTTTTGACG
>CAIUZX010000052.1 GCA_903903715.1 uncultured Caulobacterales bacterium | reverse complement strand
GTTGTAGCAATCCTGCGGCTCCGGGATCACGTTATAGTCGCCGATCAAAGCCAGCGGCTCCTCAAAGGCGAGAAGGTCCCGCGCCCGGTCCGTCAGGCGCTTGAACCAGGAGAGCTTGTAGGGAAACTTCTCCGACTCCACGGGATTGCCGTTGGGCAGGTAGATCCCGCCGATCCGGATCGGCCGCGGCGCGCAGATCAACGCCTCGATATAGCGGGACTGCTCGTCGCTCTCGTCCCCCGGCAGGCCTCTGACCACATCCTCCATCGGGAACTTCGAGAGGAGCGCGACGCCGTTATAGGTCTTCTGCCCGTGGACGGCGACGTTGTAGCCGAGGTCCTCGAAGGCCTCGGTCGGGAACTTCTCGTCAACGCACTTGATCTCCTGCAGCGCCGCGACGTCGGGTTGAGCCACACGGAACCAGGCGAGCACGGTCTCGAGCCGCGCATTGACGGAGTTGACGTTCCAGGTGGCGATCTTCATGCGCGGCGCTCAGTCAAATGGAGAAGCTGACGCCGCAGCCGCAGCTCGACCTCGCATTGGGATTGCGGATGCGGAACTCCGCCCCCGCCAGTTCGTCGACGAAATCGACGATCGAGCCTTTCAGAAAGGGCACCGAGACGTCGTCGATTGCGGCGCGGGCGCCGTCCGTCTCCACCACCAGATCGTCGGGTTGGGGCGCATCCACCAGAGCGAACTCATACTGGAAGCCGGAACAGCCGCCGCCTTTGACGGAGACGCGAAGAAGCGGGGGAGGCCCACTATCCTTCGCCAGCGCCTTCAGGCGGTGGGCTGCAGCCTCGGAGAGGGAGATGTCGGCGGTTCGCATGTCGCTCGTCGCAGTTCAGCTGATGAGTTCAGGTCACGTCCGGCGAAGAGAGCCTATGTCCTCTGCGCCGTTTGCGACTATATGCGCATGTTCCGCGCGCTTCGGAAGGCCCACGGTTCGGAGACCTCTGCTTGGCCAGTTCCCCGCCTTCGTCCGCTGTCGTTCACATGGGGCCTTTCGCCCGAGCCCCGTACGCCTGCGATCCGACGCAAAGCCGCGGTCGTCGGCACCCGGAAGCCGAAAGCCGCATCCGGACGCCCTTCGCCCGGGACCGGGACCGGATCATCCACGCCAGCGCCTTCCGACGCCTGAAGGAGAAGACCCAGGTCTTTGTGGCGCATGAGGGCGACTATTACCGCACCCGCCTGACCCATAGCCTTGAGGTGGCGCAGATAGCGCGGTCCCTGGCCCAGGCGCTGGGTCTGGACGCCGATCTCGCCGAGACGGTGGCCCTGGCGCACGACCTCGGCCATCCGCCGTTCGGTCATGCGGGCGAGGATGAGTTGCATCGTTGCATGTCCGAATACGCGGGCTTTGATCACAACGTGCAGACCTTCCGCGTGATCACGCGGCTGGAGCGGCGCTACCCCGCCTTTGACGGACTGAACCTGACCTGGGAGACCCTGGAAGGGGTGGTCAAGCACAACGGGCCGGTGACGGCGAAGCTGGGCGACCCGGCCTGGCGCCCGATCGTGACCTACAACGCGGGGCAGGATCTGTGGCTCGACACGTTTGCGTCGGCGGAGGCGCAGGTCGCGGCGCTCGCGGACGACATCGCCTATAACAATCACGACGTGGACGACGGCCTGCAGGCGGGACTGTTCCGCATCGAGGATCTGGTCGACGTGCCGCTGATCGGTCCGGCCATCTTCGAGGCGCGGCGGGATTGGCCGGATGTGGACGACCGCATGCTGCGGCTGGAGGCGGTGCGCCGCATGATCGGCCGCATGGTCGACGACGTGCTCGCCGAGACGATGCGGCGGGCGAAGGAGACGGGCGTGACGTCGGCGGACGCCGTACGGCGGCTGGACCGGCCGCTGGTGGCCTTCTCGCTGGGGATGGCTGAAGACCTCGCCAGACTGCGGTCTTTCCTGCATCTGCGGATGTATCGCCACTACCGCGTCAATCGGTCGCGCAGTCAGGCGAGGCGCATCCTGGCGGAACTGTTCCGCCTGTTCATGGACGAGCCGGAAACCCTTCCGCCGGAATGGTCTGCGGCCGGAGAGGGGCGCGACGTGGCGGCGCACGCCCGGCTCGTGTGCGACTATATCGCCGGCATGACCGACCGTTTCGCCATCGAAGAGCACCGTCGGCTGTTCTCGATGGACTTCTGGAACTGATCTAACCAAATCTTGATCTGCGGATTGTTTCGCAGCAGCCCTTCGGTTTGCTAAGATCAGCCGATTCGACGCCTTAGCGCGTCACGGGCGACGAAGGCGACTGGAGCACGGCGGACCATGAGCGACCACGAACGCGGGGCCTACACGCCGCAGCCTGACGCCCCATTGTCGTTCGATCCGCGCACGAGCCGCGAGGGCAGGCCCTTGCCGCTCGCCCTGATCGCGTCCTGTATCGTGCTCGCGACTTTGGTCGTCGCCCTGTTCATGTTCTATCAGAGCGGCATGCGCCATGGCTCGGAAACGCCGACTCCCGTGGGTACGCCGGTTGATCAGTTCCGTGCGCCTCCGCCCGCCAATGGCCAGGCGCCGGAAGGCCTGACCGTCGTGGCCGCTGCGCCGCCAGCGGAAACGCCGCCAGCGCCTGCGCCGGGCGTGACCGAGAAGCCGGTTGAGCGCGGGGCGACCGCGCCCGTTTCGCCTGCGCCGACCCCGGTTCCCGCCTCCGCCGCGCCGCCGCCTCCGCCCGCCTCCGCGCCACGCGCCGCCGTTGAGACGCCTCCGCCGCCGCCAGTGGCAAAGCCTGTGGTCGTGGCCAAGGCGATGACTCCTAAGCCTGAAGCCGTGGTTCATCCCGCGCCGGCGAAGCCCGCTCCGGTCAAGGCCGCAGCTGCGTCGCATGCGGATCCGGTCGGCGCCTTGCTCGAAACCCCCAAGGCCGCGAAGCCGGTCAAGGTCGCCGCGGCGAAACCTGCAAAGCCTGTTGCTGAACCTGCACCCGCCGTCGCCAAGGGCGCCGCCGTGGTCCAAATCGGCGCCTATCTCTCAGAAGCGCAGGCGACGGACGCCTGGCGCCGGGTCTCCGGCCTGATGGGCGGCGAGAGCACCGGCCGCGGCCGCCACATCGAGCCGGTCGACGCGAACGGCTCGACCCGTTACCGCAGCCAGTTCACCGGGTTCGCCAGCCGCGCGGACGCTGTGAAGTTCTGCACGACCCTGAAGGCCAAGAGCCAGGACTGCATCGTCAAGTCGGCGAACTGAGGCGACGGATTTGACCGCAGCCTGCATCTTCGGCTGTTCGGGGCCGGTCCTGACCGATGCGGAGCAGGCCTTTTTCCGCGAGGTGCGGCCGTTCGGCTTCATCCTGTTTCGCCGCAATGTGGAGACGCCTGACCAGGTGCGCCGCCTCGTCAGCACGCTCCGGGCGACCATCGACGATGACGCAGCGCCCGTGATGATCGATCAGGAGGGCGGCCGGGTTCAGCGCCTTGGCCCGCCCCACTGGCCGGTCTATCCTCCGGGGCGGATCTATGGCTCCATCAAGTCTGATGACCCCCTGCTGGCTCAAGCCTTTGCCCGCCTCGGCGCTCGGCTGATGGCCGCCGATCTTGTCGCCCTGGGGATCAATGTCGACGCGGTTCCGGTGCTCGACGTGCCGCAGCCCGGGGCCCACGACGTGATCGGCGACCGGGCCTATGGGGCGACGCCGGAGCAGGTGGCGCGGCTGGGGCGCGCAGCGGCGGAGGGGCTGCTGGCGGGCGGCGTGTTGCCGATCATCAAGCATATCCCAGGACACGGCCGCTCGACCGCGGACAGCCACCTTGATCTGCCGGTGGTGACCGCGGACGCAGAGGCCCTGTCCAGCGTCGACTTCGCCCCGTTCCGGAACCTGTCGGACATGCCGATGGCGATGACCGCGCATGTCATTTACACGGCGCTGGATCCGAAGCGACCCGCCACGACCTCCAGAAAGGTGATCCGCCAGACGATCCGCGAGGACATCGGCTTTTCGGGCCTGCTGATGAGCGATGATCTGTCCATGAAGGCGCTGCAGGGCGACTTTGCCGACCGGACGCGCCGATCTTTGAACGCCGGGTGCGATATCGTCCTGCACTGCAACGGCGACATGGCCGAGATGACGGCGATTGCGAAGGCGACGCCCAAGCTCTCCGGCAAGGCGAAGGTGAGAGCCGCCGCCGCCATGGCGCGGATCCCGAAATCGCCCGAACCGCTGGACGAGACCGCCGAGCGCGCCCGCTTTGCCGAGCTTGTAAAGAGCGCCACGTGAGCGACACCTGGCAGCCCCTTCTGGATTTCGACGCCGCAGCCGAAGCGGCGGAGGACGGCGACGCCCTGGTGATCGACGTTGACGGCTTTGAAGGGCCGCTGCACGCGCTTTTGGCGCTGGCGCGGAACCAGAAGGTGGATCTGATGAAGATCTCCATCACCAAGCTGGCGGACCAGTATCTCGCCTTCGTGCAGGCGGCGCGGCGCAAGCGCTTTTCCCTGGCCGCCGACTATCTCGTCATGGCCGCCTGGCTGACCTATCTCAAGTCCCGCCTGCTGCTTCCGAAAAAGGCGCGCCCGGCGGACGAGGCGGGCGATCCCGAGCTCATGGCTTCCCAACTGGCTTACAGGCTCGCCAAGCTCGATGCGATGCGCAAGGCGATCGAAGCGCTGAAGGCCCTGCCGCAGCTCGGACGGGACGTGTTCCCGCGAGGCGACCCGGATGCGGTTCGGATTGTCTCGACCACCCGCCACGACGACGACCTCTACAGTCTCGTGAAGGCCTATGTGGGTCAGCGGACGCGGGATGCGTCGCGGCGCTATCGCCCCACCAGCCGGGTGGAGGCCTATCCTCTGGAGGCGGCCCGTCAACGCCTGCGGGAGATCCTGCCCGAGCTCGACGCCTGGTCGTCCCTGCATGTGCTGGCCCCCATGCCGCCGATGGACGCAGAGGGGCCGTCGCGGGCCTCCTACGTCGCCTCGACCTTGTCCGCGGGCCTTGAGATGGTGAAGGAAGGGGCGATGGAGCTACGCCAACTCGACGCCTTCGCCGACCTCTATCTCCGCGCCCGTCAGGCGGAACGGGTGTCCGACACGTCGGGCGCCGCCGCATGAGCGACGTGCTCCCCGATCCGGATGAGGACGAACTGGACGTCGAGGCGTTCGAAGCGCCAGCGCCCCGTCGCATCGCCCCTGAAGACACGCAGCGTCAGGTCGAGGCTCTGCTGTTCGCTGCGGCCGGTCCCCTGAGCGCGGCGGATCTGCGCAAACGCCTTCCCGAAGGCTCCGACGTCGGTCGGGCGCTGGCGGAACTCCGTCAGCGCTATGCCGGGCGAGGTGTCGAGCTCGTCTGCGTCGCCGACCAGTGGCGCTTCACCACGGCGCCCGATCTCGCCTTCCTCATGACCGAGGAGCGGGAGGAGCAGCGGCGTCTCTCCAAGGCGGCGATGGAGACGTTGGCCATCATCGCCTACCACCAGCCTGTCACCCGGGCGGAGATTGAGCAGATCCGCGGCGTGGGGTTGTCCAAAGGCACCCTCGACCTGTTGCTCGAGATCGGCTGGGTCCGTATGCGGGGGCGGCGGCGCTCCCCCGGACGGCCGGTGACCTACGGCACGACGGAAGCCTTCCTCAGCCATTTCGGGCTGGGCGGCCTGTCCGATCTGCCGGGGGCGTCCGACATGCGCGCCGCCGGCCTCCTCGACATCAACGTTCCGGCGGACTTCAGCATTCCCGACCCCGCCCGCGCTGTCGGCGAAGAGGATCCGCTGGGGGAAGACGACGCCGACGCCCCCGAATTCCACCAGGATTTCCTGGAGTGATCTAACCCCCGTCGGCGCCGCCCTTCGGCCGATATTGCAGGCGTGCTTGCGAAGACCCATGGCTGCTGTAGAAGGCGGCGAACCTTACGCCATGAATTGACGCTTGGCCGATGCACCCCACATTGGTCCGGTCAGGCGACCTCAGGAGTCTCGATGGACCGCATCGCCATTGTCGGCGGCGCACCGCTCAACGGATCGATCCCGATCAGCGGCGCCAAGAATTCCGCCATCAAGCTGATGGCCGCCAGCCTGCTGACGGACCAGCCCCTGCGGCTGACCAATATGCCAAGGCTCGCCGACACGCGGTTCCTCGCCCGGCTGCTGCGACGTCTGGGAACAGAAGTCACGGAGATCGACGGACCGGAGGGTCCTGAAACCCTGCTGCATACGCCGGAGATCGTTTCGGCCTTTGCAAGCTATGATCTCGTCCGCCAGATGCGGGCGTCGTTCAATGTGCTGGGGCCGCTGATCGCCAGGTCCGGCCACGCCAAGGTCAGCCTGCCCGGCGGCTGCGCCATCGGCGGACGTCCTGTGGATCTTCACCTGAAAGCGCTCGAAGCGCTGGGCGCGCACATCGATCTGAACGAGGGCTATGTCTACGCCCAGGCGCCTCGCGGCCTGACCGGCGCCAAGATCGAGTTTCCCTTCGTCAGCGTCGGCGCGACCGAGCACACCCTGCTGGCCGCCGTGCTGGCCCAGGGCGAGACCGTGATCCTGAATGCGGCGAGGGAGCCCGAAATCGTCGATGTGATCGAATGTCTGATCCGCATGGGCGCCAAGATCGAGGGCGCGGGGACCTCGACGCTGCACATTCAGGGCGTCGACCGGCTGGATGGCGCGACCCATCCTGTGGTGCCGGACCGTATCGAGGCGGGAACCTATGCGGTGGCGGCGGCGATGACCGGGGGCAAGGTGACCCTGACGGGCTGCCGGCCCGAGCACATGGGCGCGCTGCTCTCCAAGCTGGAGGAGGCGGGCGTCACCGTTCGCCGCGCCGAGGCCAGCGTCGAGATCGAGCGACAGGGCGAGCGACTGCGGGCCGTCGATCTGGTCACCGACCCCTATCCCGGCTTCGCAACGGATCTGCAGGCCCAGTTCATGGCCCTGATGACCTTGGCGAGCGGGGAGAGCGTGATCCGCGAGACCGTGTTCGAGAACCGGTTCATGCACGTCTCCGAGCTGGCGAGACTGGGCGCCGACATCTCCGTCCATGGCGGGGAGGCGCGGGTGAAGGGCGTCGAGACCCTTCGCGGCGCGCCGGTCATGGCGACCGATCTGCGAGCGTCCGTCGGCCTTGTGATCGCCGGGCTCGCCGCCCGGGGCGAGACGGTGGTTCACCGCGTCTACCACCTCGACCGCGGCTTCGAGCGGCTGGAAGAGAAGCTGTCCAACTGCGGCGCAGACATTCGCCGCCTGAAGGGCGAGGAGGACGCGGCCTGATGTCCAAGGCGCTCCCTCACTCTCCGCCGCTGCGCCTCTTGGCGACAGACGCCGATGATCTGACAGTGATCGCGGCGGCGCTGCAGGATGCGGTCGGCCGGATCGGCGACATCGTGTACGAGCCGTTCGCTCGCCGTCTCACCATGTCCGTGAACCGCTTCCGCTGGGAACTGGACGATGCGGCGGCGATGCGGGTGCGGTCAGCTGTCCAGTTCGGCGGCGTGCTGAACGTCAGTGGCCGTCGTCTGCGGCAGGACGCCCCGGACGCGGTCGTCTCTGTGCTGACGGTCGGCTTTGAGCCGGGCGAGCCGCCGGGCGGAGAGGTGACCTTCGTCTTCTCCGGCGGCGGAGAGCTCAAGCTGAGCGTGGAGTGCATCGACGCGGCGATGACGGATCTCGACGAGTCCTGGCCCGCTCGCCGGGCCCCGCGCCATGACGAGACTTGATCGTGATGCGTAGATTTCGTCTGGAAGATCCTGGATTTGAAACGCAATTCGCCGCCTTCCTGAGCGAGCCGCGGGGTCGGCCTGCGGACGTGGACGACGCGGTGGGGAAGATCATCGAGGGCGTGCGGACCGGCGGGATTTCGGCGCTGCTGGACTATGTGGAGCGGTTCGACGGCGTCCGGCTGACGGAAGCGACCCTACGCGTCAGCGAGGCCGAGATCGAAACGGGCTGGGCCGCGACAGAGCCCAAGGTGCGCGACGCCATCGCCTTCGCCGCCCGCCGCATCGCCGACTACCACGCCCGTCAGCGGCCGAAGGACGAGCGCTTCACCGACGCGGAGGGCGTGGAACTCGGATGGCGCTGGAGCGCGCTGGACTCGGTCGGCGTCTATGTGCCCGGCGGTCGTGCGGCCTATCCGTCGACCGTGCTGATGAACGTGATCCCGGCCAAGGTCGCCGGTGTTGGCCGCATCGCCATGACCACGCCACCGGGGCGGCTTGAGCCCGCGGTGCTGGCCGCAGCGAAGGTCGCCGGAGTGACGGAGATCTGGCGCGTCGGCGGCGCCCAGGCGGCTGCGGCGCTGGCGCACG
>CAIUZX010000051.1 GCA_903903715.1 uncultured Caulobacterales bacterium | reverse complement strand
CCACGGCGGCGGTGCGGGGGGAGAGTGATCCTTGCAGCGTGAAGCGCTATCGCCGCGGCGCGACTGGCAGGGCAAGGTCGAGGCGCTGGGCCTGACCTGGCACAGCGTGGGGACGGCGCCCTACTGGAACGAGAGCGCCGCCTATCAGTTCACAATGCGCGAGGTGACCGAACTCGAACAGGCGGCGTCCGATCTCTACGAGATGTTCGTTCAGGCCGGGCAGTATGTCGTTGATCAGAACCTGAACCAGCGCTTTGGCATACCCGACTGGATCTGGCCGACCGTCAAGGCGGTGTGGGAGGAGATCCCTCCGGCCCTGAACTACGGGCGTTTCGATTTCGGCTATGACGGCGCCTCGCCGCCGAAGCTGTTCGAATACAACTGCGACACGCCGACCAGCTTGCTGGAAGCGGCGGTCGTCCAGTGGTTCTGGAAGGAGGAGGTGTTTCCCAAGGCCGATCAGTTCAACTCGCTGCACGAGCGACTGATCGACAAGTGGAAGGACATCGCGCCCTACCTTGAGAGCCCGAGCGTTCATTTCGCCCATTCCGGCCCGGCTCAGGCCGAGGACGGTCTGACCACGGCCTACATGATGGATCTCGCTGCACAGGCGGGCCTGACGCCGCTTCGGGTCCGCATGTCCGACATCGGCTTGAGAGCGGGCCCGAGCGTTGGGCTGTTCGATCTCGAGGGCCGGGAAATCCGCACCCTCTACAAGCTCTATCCGTGGGAATGGATGGTCAACGAGCCCTTCGGTCAGACCCTGCCGAAGATGATCGACCGGACCCGCTTCATCGAGCCGATCTGGAAGCTGATCTGGAGCAACAAGGCGATCCTGCCGATCCTGTGGGACCTCTTTCCGCGCCACCCCAATCTGTTGTGGGCGTCCGCAGAGGCGCCGCGATCGCAGAGCTACGCAGTCAAGCCGCTCCTCTCCCGCGAAGGGGCCAACATCACCCTGGTGAGGGACGGACAGATCGTCGCCGCCGCGGAAGGTCCCTACGCCGGTCCGGTGATCTATCAGGACCTCTATGATCTGCCGAAGTTCGCAGACACCCGCCCCGTGCTGGGGGTCTGGACCGTCGATGGTCGACCGGCGGGAATGGGCGTCCGCGAAGACGGCCTGATCACCGGCAACCTCGCGCGCTTTACGCCGCACATCATCACCTGAGCGGGGGGGCTATGCCCTCGCGCCGCCCCCAAGCCGGTTGACAAGGTCTGCGGCGCCGCGGACGCTCACCCTTCAACGCAAGGAGAGGCGGGGCATGGCGCTGGATCACGATCGCAGGAGCGTACTGTCTTGGGTCGCAGCGGGAGGCGCGGGGGCCGCAGCCTGGCCGACCCGGGGGTTTTCGTCGCCCCTGGCCCCGGATCTGATTGTCGTGAACGCGAAGGTCTACACCGTCGATGACGCCCAGCCGCGGGCTGAGGCGTTCGCGGTGCGGGGCGAGCGGTTCGTCGCTGTGGGAAGCGCGGCCGACATCAAGGCGATGGCGGGCCCCTCCACCCAGGTGATCGACGCGGGCGGCCTGACGGTCACGCCGGGCTTCATCGACTGCCACGTCCATGTCGACGGAGAGGTGGTGCTCTACGAGGTGTGCGTCGGCAACCCGTTCGACGTCGAGTTCGTGACCATCGCCAGCATCATCGAGAAACTGAGGAAGAAGGCCGAGAAGACCGCTCCGGGCTTCTGGGTCGAGGGCTTCTTCTTCGACGACACCAAGCTGAAGGACGGCCGTCCGCTCAACATCCACGACCTCGACCAGATCTCGACCACCCTGCCGGTGGCGGTCCACCATCGCGGCGGCCACACCATGTTCTGCAACTCGAAAGCTTTCGAGCTCGCAGGCGTTACGAAGGAGACGAAGGACCCGCCCGGCGGCACCTTCGACCGCTTCCCCGACGGCTCGCTCAACGGCCGCGTCACCGACAATGCGATGGGCGTCATCGAGAGGGGCGCGAAGCTGCCGGTGTTCTCCGAGGCGGAACAGGCGCGTCGGGCGCGGGAGGGGCAGGCCCACATGTCGGCCATGTTCGCCCAGTACGGCCTGACCAGCGTCTGCCACGAGGGCGGCTCGCTCCCCGCCCTGTTCGACATCCGCGACGAGGGGCGGCTGAAGCACCGGGTGAGCTATGAGGCTTCTGGAGACGTGCTGGAGTCATTGCTGAAGGCGGGTGTCCGGTCCGGCATGGGGGATGAGTGGATCCGCATCGGCGCCACGGCCGAGCACATGGCCGACGGCTCCTTCTCCGAGCGCACCATGGCCCTCTCCACGCCCTATCCGACCAGCAGGACCGGCTATCGCGGCAATGTCACCGAGAACCAGGAGGCGCTGAACGCCTTTGTCGAGCGCGTGCACCGGGCCGGATTCCGGGTGAATTGTCACGCCAATGGCGACGTCGCCATCGACAACGTGCTGACCGCCTATGAGCGCGCCGCAAAGCTCGTCCCCACCAAGGACGTCCGCTGGAAGATTACCCACTGCACCCTTCTGAATGCGGACCTGATCGCCCGCATGAAGGCGCTGGACGTGACGCCGGCGCTCTTCAGCACCTACGCCTACTACAACGGGGACAAGTTCCACTTCTATGGCGAGCCCCTGATGCGCCACATCATGGCCTATCGCGACCTGCTCGACGCAGGGGTGAAGGTCTGCGCGGGATCGGACTTCGACCCCGGCCCCTTCGCGCCAATGATGGCGCTGCAGGCCATGACCACGCGCAAGGGCTGGAACGGCGAGGTCTGGGGCGGCAATCAGAGGATCAGCATGGACGAGGCCTTGCGCGTCCACACGCTGAACGGCGCCTGGGATACGAAGGAAGAGACGCTGAAGGGGTCGATCACGCCGGGCAAGCTCGCCGACTTCGTGATGCTCAGCGATGATCCGCATACGGTCGATCCCGACCGCGTCCGCACGATCAAGGTCGTCCGCACCGTCGTCGGCGGCGTGACGCGCTATCAGGCGTGAGGGGGCTGGCCCCGCCGCACCCTCGCCGCGAGCGCGCCGCCAAGGCCGGTGACCGGCGCGAGATAGGTCAGATAGACGAGGTGATACCAGACCGGGTAGAGCGCCCACTCCCGGATATGGATCACGAGGGACAGGGCGAGGAACTGGCCGCCCAGCCACCACGCGGCGCGCCCGGTGTCTCTCGCGATCAGAGTCGCGACGGCGCCCGCGCTGGCCGCGCCCACGACACCGAGGGTCAGGCGGGAGAGGGACATGGGCAGGGTGTAGGCGTGCTGCGCCTCAACCGCCGCGTAGGCCGGCCACAGATGTCGCAGGGCCGCAAAGCCCGCGAGCGCGCCGGCGCAGCCCGTCATCCACCCTGCCGCCAGCCCGAAGATAAACCCGCGATTGATCTTCATCTCCGCGCGTCCCGCGCCGTCAGCGCGTCGGATCAAAGAACGGCTTGTCCCCGGCGACGGTGACCCGCTCCATCCTGCGCACCTGGGGGAAATAGTCAGAGGCGGCGTAGTGCTGGCTGGCGCGATTGTCCCAGAAGGCGATCGAGTTCGGCCGCCAGACAAACCGGCACTGATATTCGGGGATCGCCGCCTGGGTGTAGAGATGGGCGAGCAGCCAGTCGCTTTCCTTACGGGACAGGCCATTGATCTTTTCAGTGAAGCCCGTGTTGACGTAGAGGCCGCGGCGCCCGGTTTCGGGGTGCGTGCGGACGACGGGATGGGTCTGCACCGGAAACTTCGCCCGCAGTGTGTCGGCGTCGACCCCGAGGCGCTTGCCGAACACCCGGGCGATGTCGTGCTCCGCCGTGAGGGTG
>CAIUZX010000050.1 GCA_903903715.1 uncultured Caulobacterales bacterium | reverse complement strand
GGCGGCCCAACATCGTTTAGCGGATCTGTCAAACCAGCGGTCATGGCGGTCCTAGCGCTGAACCGCCATAGCCTAGCCGCAGACCGTTAACCGCTGATTGAGCTTCTTCTTAAGTCGCGTCGCATCGTGACGACGGAAAACCGGTGGCCACTTTTCCGCACGATGCTCCGGTTCAGCTGAACTTCGGCGGCGTGTAGCCCGGGAACACGTCCGGCAGATCGGCGGACACCGTGTTCGGGAACCTGGCGGGGCGCTTCTCGAGGAAACTGGTCACGCCTTCCTTGGCGTCCGCCGACTGGCCTCTGGACTGGATCGCCCGGCTGTCGGCCTTGTGCGCGTCCATCGGGTGCGCCGCGCCCATCATGCGCCACATCATCTGACGGGTCAGGGCGCAGGAGACGGGGGCGGTGTTGTCGATGAACTCCCGCGCGATGGCCTTGGCCGCGGGAAGCAGGTCCTCCGGCGCGTGGATGGAGCGCACGAGGCCGCCGTCCAGCGCCTCTTGCGCCGTGAACACCCGGCCGCTGTAGCACCACTCCAGCGCCTGGGAGATGCCGACGAGCCGCGGCAGGAACCAGCTCGACGCGGCTTCCGGGTTAATGCCGCGCCGGTTGAAGACGAAGCCGAAGCGGGCCGTGGTCGAGGCGATGCGGATGTCCATCGGCAGCTGCATGGTCGCGCCGATGCCGACCGCCGCGCCGTTCACCGCGCAGATCACGGGCTTGAGGCTGTCATAGATGCGCAAGGTCACGCGGCCGCCGCCGTCACGATAGACGTCGCCGACCTTGGCCTCGTCCCGCGCCGCCTCGCCGCGCTTGGCGTAGTCGAAGGTCGCGCCGCCGGAGGAAAGGTCCGCACCCGCGCAGAAGGCCCGCTCGCCGGCGCCGGTGACGATGACCGCGCCGGTCTCATCGTCGGCGTCGGTGATGTCGAAGGCGGCGATCATGTCCAGCATCATCTGGGCGGTGAAACTGTTCATCTTTTCGGGGCGGTTGAGGGTGAGGATGGCGATGCCGTCCTCCCGCTCCAGGCGAACCGTCTCGAACTCGCCGAGGATCTTGAGCTGGCTGGTCATGGCGCGTCTCCGAATGTTTCTTATGAAGGTCGGGCGTGACTTTGACGGTCGGACCTTACGGAAGGCAAGAGCCTCGCCGTCAGCCAGCGCCGAACCGGCTGGTCGTAATGGCGGTCCACCAGCACGGCGAAGGCGGCGATGAAGGCGAGGTAGACGAACCCCGACCAGGGCGCGGAATACCAGACGTCGATGATGCTCGAGCGCCGCAGCACCTGGTAGATCAACAGCCCGACCGGCAGATGCAAAGTGTAGACGGCGTAGCTCATCAGCCCCAGCGTATGGAACATAGCCCCCAGCCTTCCTGGCGCCTCGACCCGGCTCGCCACCAGGATCACCAGCGGAAAGCCGATCAGGGCGAGGCCCAGCTCGTAGAAGGGCCGCACAAACTCCGGCGGATGGGCCGTCAGGGCGGCGATTACGACCAGCACGCAGGCCAGCGCGGTGAGCGGCGCGTGGCGGCGCTCGCCGTCGAACCGTCGCCGCATCAGGACGCCGGCGAAGAACGAGAAGCCCATGCGGAACGGCGTCGCCCATTCCCCGTGTTCGGGAAAGCCGACATCCAGCGTGCCGCGGGTCAGCTCCGCCACCACCATCCCCAGCGATCCGACGAAGATCAGGGCGATCAGCACCCGCGTCGTCATCCAGCGAAACAGCATGGCGTAGGCCATGTTGATCACAATCTCGGGCAGGAGCGTCCAGCTCGGCGAGTTGAGACTGTAGCCCCCCGTCGGATCCCCACGCGGCCCCGGAAGCAGCACGAGGGCCAGAAGCGCGGTCTCCAGCAAGGGCCCCAGCCGCCAGGGATCCCCCGGCTCTCCGTGCATGTAGAGACGCAGCACCACCGCCACCGCCAGCCCTGCCGCATAGAGGGGATAGAGCCGGATCATGCGGATCTTGAAGAAGTCCGTCACGAACCCGCCCTTCGCCAGCCGGGCGTCATAGGCGTTGGCGATGACAAAGCCGCTCAGGAGAAAGAACAGGTCGACCGCGAGATAGCTTTCAGGGAAGCTCAAGGGGCCGAAATAGGGGCCGACGTGCCGCGATACGACCAGAAGCGCCGCGACGCCGCGCAGGCCGTCAAAGGTCGTGAACACGCCGGGGCGCGGTGACGTCGCCAAAGCCTGTCTCTCCACGTCGGCTCAAGGCCCGCCATTAACCGCCAACGCTGCAAAGGAGCAAGGGGCGGACCCTACGTAAAGACAGTGCAACCTCGGAAGCACAGTTCGCCCGCAGCGTGAACTTCTCGCGTCAGAGCGTCGAATCTGAGTCGCCACATCGGGTTAACCTAGGTTAAAGCAGTTTGATCGGAACTGTCGGACAGCGATACCTGTGACGAGCGAAGTTCTACTGATGAACCAGGAAGCCGTCGTGCTGGCGGCCGACGTCTCCGAGGCGAGGGCGTCCCCCTCGCCGCAGGAGGACGCGCAGCGCCTGTTCCTGATCAGCAAGGCCCCGCCCATCGGCGTGATGGTGCACAACGTCGCCGCCTTCAACGGCGTCAAATGGCCGATCGTCTTCGAATACTTCCGCAACCAGACCGCCCGCCTGCAGATGAAGGTGGACGACGCCTATGTCCGCCTCGTCGAGTTTCTGCAGAAGGCGCAGTACGTCTCCGACTTCGGCATGGACCGCAGCGTCGAGGTCGAGAATTTCCGGCAGTATGTGCTGGGCTTCACAGAGGGCCTTTTCAGTGTGCTCGACGCGGTCGGCTGGGACACGACCTTCGCCCTGACGGATCGGACGCTGAACCTCGCCCTCGCCGACTACGAGCACGATATCCGCACCGAATACGTCTATGACAGCCTCGAGGCCGAGACCCGCCCGCGCAATCACACCGAGCCGACGGACGGGCTGATCGCCCTGTTCCGCGACCAGTTCCCCCAGAACTTCGCCGAGGCCGTCTGCTACATGTGCGAGGCGCGCGGCGTCGATCCGGCGCTGGCGCTCTTCTCGCCAGAGGCCGCCGCCAGGATCCAGGATCTGGCGCTCGCCTCCTGCCTCGTGGAGTGGGTCCCTCCCGCCCTCGAAGGCGCCGCCGCAGGCGTGGTGGTGGCGGGCTTCGATCCCGGCCATCCCTATCCCCAGGCGATCAGCTTTCGCCTCTATCCCAGCTTCGGCGGCCTGCTGAAGATCACGGGACGGCGGCGCGACCGTATCGACACCAACTGGCGGCGCTCCGCGGCGATCCGCACCTATGCCCGATCCGAGGTGATCGACGGCCTCGTCTACGCCATCGACCCCAAGGCGGCCGCCGCGGTGGCGCATGAGATCCGCTACTACACCTCCGAGCTGAAGGCGAACCTCTACAACCTCGGCCTTGATTTGCGCCCCGGCGACCGGGCCCGGGTGGAAAAGCTGTTCAACGACCACAAAGCCGCCGCGCCGGATATTCTGATCAAGGCGATGCAGACCCTGCCCGCCTGGAGCAACTTCGGGCGCCTCTACGGCCAGGTGCGGCTCGCGGCGCCGGACGCCATGACCGAGATCGCCGCCAAGATGCTGGGCATCAGCCGCCTTGGTCTCGACCTGACCGCGCAGGCGCCCGGCGACCGGCCCATCCAGCGCCTGACCCTCACCCGCGACGGACATGCCTTCTCGGAGAGCTTCTGACCATGCGCCGCCGTCGTGACGAACCCCCCGCCGACAGCCACGCCCCGTCCCGCGACTCGGTGATGAAGGGCTTCGCGGTGTGGCGCGCCGGTCGCGCGAGCCCGGCCCCCAGCCCACTTCGCCGCCCGGCCCGCTCGCTCTGGGCGATCCTCACCGGCCGCCGCCCGCCAAATCCCTTCGTACTGGATGAAGCCCGGCTGCAGGCGGTGATCTCCGAAGTGCGGGAAACCCATCCCCGCTTCGAGATCGATGAGACGATTGTCGAGGCCGCCCCCCAGCACGACGCAGCTTCGCCCGAGCTGCGCGTCCGGTCGCGCTAGACATACCCGTCAAGACATGCCGCCAGCGCGTCCGACACGGCGCCGATCTTCGGCGTCGCCTGCCGGAAGAACTTGAAGCGCAGCTCCTCAACCGCAGGATCTGAGGCAGCTAACCGCGCGACCTCGGTCCGGCTGAGCGGGCGGACGGGCTGAGCCTCCATGCGCAGGGTCACGCTGACCCGCGGCGTCTGGCGCGCGATGTCGGGAAGGGGCGGAACCGCCGTCGCCGTCAGCACGGCGGCCTTCCCCGTCAGCGCCGCGCCGCCCGGTCCGCGCACGAACAGGAACACCGTGTCGCCAGCGGCGATCTTCCGCCCGCCATACATGGTCTTGTGCGCCGGAAAATCGACGACGCCCTCCGCTGCCGGGGGCATGCATTCCGCGGTCAGGACGTAGGTCATGAGGCCGCCCTCCCCGCCGCCTGCCGATCGATCCTCCCGCACCTGCGCGAATGTGTCTATGACGATGCGATGATCGACCCGCAGGACATGTCGCCGCGAAACGAGGCTGAGGAGCCGGGACGCGCGACGCTGCCCGGCGTGGCGCTGGCCGTGCTGCCGGGACCCCGCGCGGCGGCGGCGGAGGCGTCGGGCGCGTTCCCGCTGGCGCGCACCGCGGCGGTGGATCTGATGCGCAACGGCATGGTGATGGTGGCGCATGCGGGGCTCACCGCCCGACGCCTTGGCCTCTCCCCGCCGCCCCGGACCCCCGCCATGTTCGACGTGCTGGAGCTGTTCGCTTTTGTGCGGCCAGGGGCGTTCGTGGCGCCCTCCCCCTCCGGCCTCGCCGCCGCGCTGAACCTTCCGCCCCCCGTGGGCGTCGCCGCCTTCGCCCAGACCCTCAGGCCCGCAGCCTCCGCCCTGCTGGCCGAGCTTGCGAACCCCGCCTATCCCGCGAGGGGCGAGGCGCTGGTCATGGCCCGCACGCTCAGGCGCGGCGGCTGGGCGTGGGGGGACCTCGTGGTCGCGGCCCTCTCCGACCCGCCCGTCTCCGCCCGCCTGCCCGCCGGGACGGGCCTTGAGGTCTGGAGCCGGCTCGAGCCCTGGGAAGACGGCGCCCCGCCGGGGGAGCCGGGGAGCGCGGACATCAGCGAGGACGCCGCCCGCGGACGGCTGGCCGAACTTCTGTCCCGCGTCGGTCTCGACGAGACCCGCCCCGCCCAAGCCGACTACGCCGCCGCCGCCGCCTTCGCCTTCTCCCCCCGCGAGACGGAGGGGGAGCCGCGGATGATGCTGGCGGAAGCGGGGACCGGGGTCGGCAAGACCCTCGGCTATCTCGCGCCCGCCTCCCTGTGGGCGCAGGCGAACGGGCCGTCGGTGTGGATCTCGACCTATACCCGCGCCCTGCAGCGCCAGATCGCGCGGGAGACCGCCGCCGTCTATCCGGACCCGGACGTCCGCGCCCGCAAGGCCGTGGTGCGAAAGGGGCGGGAGAACTACCTGTGCCTCCTCAACTTCGAGGACGCGGCCAAGGCGGCGCAGCTCGGCGACGGGGATCTTG
>CAIUZX010000049.1 GCA_903903715.1 uncultured Caulobacterales bacterium | reverse complement strand
GGTGCGCCCACACGACGAAGCCGACGAAGCCGATGGCCACCATGGCGTAGGCCATGGCGAGATACCCGAACACCGGCTTCTTGGAGAAGGTCGCGACGACGTGGCTGATGATGCCGAAGCCTGGGAGGATCAGGATGTACACTTCAGGGTGACCGAAGAACCAGAACAGGTGCTGGAACATCATCGGATCGCCGCCGCCGGCGGGATCGAAGAAGTGGGTGTGGAAGTTGCGGTCCGTCAGCAGCATCGTGATCGCGCCCGCGAGCACCGGCAGGGACAGCAGCAGCAGGAACGCGGTGACCAGCACCGACCACACGAACAGCGGCATGCGGTGCAGGGTCATGCCCGGCGCGCGCATGTTGAAGATCGTGGTGATGAAGTTGATCGCGCCGAGGATCGAGCTCGCCCCGGCCAAGTGGATCGACAAGATGGCGCAGTCGAGGGCGGGACCCGAGTGATAGATGCCGTTGGACAGCGGGGCGTAGATCGTCCAGCCGCCGCCGAAACCCTTGCCGGGTCCCCCGTCCACGACGAGGGAGAAGCAAAGCATGATCCAGCTGGACACCAGGAGCCAGAAGGAGATGTTGTTCATCCGCGGGAAGGCCATATCCGGCGCGCCGATCATGATCGGAACGAACCAGTTGCCGAACCCGCCGATCATGGCGGGCATGACCATGAAGAAGATCATGATCAGGCCGTGGGCCGTGATCACCGCATTATATCCGTGAGGGCTGGCCTCGATGATGCCGAGCTGCGCGAGCCAGGTGCCCGCCTTGAACAGCTGAATGCCCGGATTGGCGAGTTCCCAGCGGATCAGGCCCGACAGGGCGCCGCCGACGATCCCGGCCATGATGGCGAACAGGATGTAGAGCGTGCCGATGTCCTTGTGGTTCGTCGAATAGAACCAGCGCTGGATGAACGGCGGCTTGTGGTCATGCGCATCATGCGAGTGCGCTGAGGAAGCGGACGAAGCCATGTTTGTGTCTTGACCTCTGGTCTGGCGCTCAGCTCTGCCCCGCCGCAGGAGCGGCGGCGGCGGGAGCGGCGGGAGCGGCGCCGGCAGGCGCGGAAACGGGAGCGGTTGTGGCGGGAGCGGCCGGGGCGGCGGCGAGGGCGGCGGCCGGCTTCTTGTGGCTGGCGACCCAGGCGTCGTAGTCGGCCTGCGCCATCACATCGACCTCGATCGGCATGAAGTAGTGCTGCACGCCGCAGAGTTCATTGCACTGGCCGTAATAGACGCCGGGCTTCTCGGCGCGGAACCAGACGGAGTTGACCCGGCCCGGAACCGCCGTCGACTGCACCCCGAAGGCCGGGATGAAGAAGGCGTGGAGCACGTCGTTGGCGTTGACCAGAACCTGGATGGTCTTGCCCGCCGGAACGACCAGCGGCTTGTTCACCGCCAGCTTGAACGGACGACCCGAGGCCTTCGCCTCTTCCTCCGAAAGCGGGTTGGAGTCGTAGCTGAATCCGCCGGCGGCCTTCGGATACTCATAGTTCCAGTACCACTGGTTGCCGGTCGCCTTCACCGTCAGGTCGGGCCTCGGCATGTCGTGTTCGCGATAGAGCAGCTGGAACGACGACACGGCGATGATCATCAGGATCACGATCGGCGCGACCGTCCAGACGATCTCGATCATGGTGTTGTGGGTGAACTGGGCGGGCTTGGGATTGGCGCGCTTGTTGTAGCGCACGATGATCCAGATCAGCAGAGCCAGCACGAACAGGGTGATGCCGGTAATGATCGGCATCAGGATGTCGTTATGAAACGCGATCTGCTGCGTGCGGATCCCGAGGGCGCCGTCCGCCGAACCCTGCATCCCGATCGCCCGGTCCGTGGGTTGCCCCACCGTTTCGGCGAACGCCGCTGTTGCTGCGCTCAGCGCTGCGACCGATCCTGCGATCGACGCCGCCGCCTTAAGCCAATCCTTCCGCATGCCCCTGCCGTCCTCTGTAGGCGATACCGTCGCGAGGCGGATGCGAGGGAGATCGAATCTCTTCCTCAGCCGTCGCGCCATGTCCGACGGGTGTGCACTTAGTCCCTTCGCCCGGCCTTGCCAAGGCGCTTGACCCTTCAAGATGCAGGAAACTTTGGGTTCAGGCGGCTTGATCACACCTCCATCGGCGCCTGACGCACACGGAACTGTGAAGGCGTCCGCCCCCCTGCCCCCGCTTGCGTTGACGTTTACGTAAGGGGTATATGACGGCTGATAACAAAAAACGGGAGACGTTCATGCCGATCGAGTACAGTCGCCCCCAGGGCTATAACGAGGCGCGTTACGGCCTCTCCTCGCGTCCGGAATTTCGTCGCCCGGAGCGCAGCTTCACCATCCGCCAGTTGTGCGTCGAATTCAGCGTCACGCCGCGCGCCTTGCGCTTCTATGAGGACAAGGGCCTTCTGTTTCCCGCACGTGACGGGATGAACCGGGTCTATTCGGTGCGCGACCGCGCCCGGCTGCAACTGATCCTGCGCGGCAAGCGCGTGGGCTTCAGCCTGTCGGAGATCCGCGAGATCCTCGACCTCTATGACGAGACCGACGGCGGCGCCGCCCAGGCCTCCCGCTCCCTCAAGAAGTTCCGCGAGCGGATCGAGGCCCTGCGCCAGCAGCGCGACGATATCGACGGCGCGATCCAGAACCTCGAGGAAGGTTGCCTTCGGCTGGAGCGTCAGCTCAAAGAGAGCCGCCCGGACCTTCTGCCCAAGGCCGAGGCCTATGATTCGGTGCTGCGCGCCCGGCTCGACGGATCGACTGACACACTCGTAAAGTAATATCGACACGGCTTCAGAGGCGTCCCTGCGCCGACCCAGCGCTCGGGCGCCCTCTTGCGTTTGACCAGACCTCCGCCGCCCCAACCTCTTGAGAGCGACAATCCATGACCTACCGCGCCCCCGTCCGTGACCACGCCTTCATCCTGCGCGACGTCCTGAACCTTGAGGCCTACGCCAACCTGCCAGGCTTTGAGAACGCCGACATCGACACGGTCGATCAGATCCTCGAGGAGAGCGCCAAGTTCTGCGAGGAGGTGCTGGCCCCTCTGAACGGCGTCGGCGACAAGGAAGGCTGCACCTGGTCGCCGGATCACACGGTCAAGACCCCGACGGGCTTCAAGGCGGCCTATCAGCAGATGGTCGAGGCGGGCTGGCCGAACCTGATGGGCGATCCCGAATATGGCGGTCAGGGCCTGCCCGCCGTCGTGGCCACCGCGTTTCAGGAGATGCTGGCCTCGTCCAACATGGCCTTCGGCATGTATCCTGGCCTCACCGCCGGGGCCTACGCCGCCATACATCACGGCGGATCGCCGGAGCAGAAGGCGCTCTATCTGCCGAAGATGGGCTCGGCCGCGTGGGGCGGCACGATGAACCTGACGGAGCCGCAGTGCGGCACGGACCTTGGCCTCCTCCGCACCAAGGCGGCGCCTCAGGCCGACGGGACCTACAAGATCAGCGGCCAGAAGATCTGGATCAGCGCGGGCGAACACGACATGGTCGAGAACATCGTCCACCTCGTTCTGGCGCGCATCGAAGGGGGACCTGCGGGCGTGAAGGGCATCAGCCTCTTCATCGTGCCGAAGTTCCTGCCCAAGGCGGACGGAACGCCTGGGGAGCGCAACAAGGTCTTCTGCGCGGGCGTTGAAGAGAAGATGGGCATCCACGGCAACGCCACCTGCGTGATGTCCTACGAAGAGGCCACCGGCTTCCTGATCGGCGAGGAGCATTCCGGCCTCAAGATCATGTTCGTGATGATGAACGAGGCGCGGCTGGGCGTCGGCGTGCAGGGGCTGGCCCAGGGCGAGGCCGCCTATCAGGCCGCCAGCGCCTTCGCCAAGGACCGCCTGCAGGGCCGCTCGCTGACCGGACCCAAGAACGCGGACGGCCCCGCCGACCCGATCCTTGTCCACCCGGACGTGCGCCGGATGCTGATGGACTCAAAGGCGATCTTAGAGGGCGGCCGCGCGTTCATGCTGTGGACCTCGCTCCACGGCGACCTTGCACGGCTCTCACAGGATGCCGCCGAGCGCGAACGGGCGGCGGACTACATGGGCCTTCTGACCCCCGTGGTGAAAGCCTTCCTGACGGACAAGGGCCTTAAGATCTGCTCCGACGCCATGCAGGTGCACGGCGGTTCGGGCTTCACCGAGCACTTCCCCGCCTCGCAATACCTGCGCGATGTGCGCATCAGCCTGATCTATGAGGGCACCAACGGCGTGCAGGCGCTGGACCTCGTGGGCCGCAAGCTCGCGGC
>CAIUZX010000048.1 GCA_903903715.1 uncultured Caulobacterales bacterium | reverse complement strand
GCCCCGCCCGAGGTCTTTCGCCACACGGTCACGAACCGGCCGGTGGAGGGCTTGGCGTTCGCGGCTGCGGGGGTAAAAACATAGGTTCCCCAGCTCACAGCCATGTCGCCGGACTTGGCGGCGACGATCTCCTCCGGCTCCCAGGTCAGCTGGTCTGCGTTCGGCTTGGCGCCGCCCAGGCTTTCGAAGATGGCCGCAGCGCCGCGCTTGGGCGCACCGCCGCCGAAGGAGAGCCCGTCCGTAGGGTCCATGAAATCCCGAAACGCCGTTGCAATGCCCGCTTCCTTCGCGCGAGCGGCGAAGGCGTGCTCAGCGGCCAGCACGCCCTCGGCGGCGGCCTTGGGACCGTGCAGGGTCGCGGCCTGAGCTGAGAGGGGGATGGTCGCAAGGCTGAAGGCCAACAGGACCGGAACGAGACGTCGCATGGGTCGAACTCCCGAATGAGCGCCCACCATCCGCCGCAACGCAGGCGCCGTCAAACCTCGAACACGGTCAGGGCCGCCGAAATCCGGTCCGCGGGGTCGAGGGTCTCGATCCTTGGCCAGTCCGGCGACTGGTTGCGAAACCAGGTCATCTGGCGTTTGGCGTACTGGCGGGTTGCGGTTTGCGTGTCGCGGATCGACTGATCGAGCGGGCAAGCCCCCTGCACATGCGCCGCGAATTCGCGAAAGCCGACCGCCTTCATCACCGGCAGCTCCGGCGGGAGAGCGCGGGCGGCGAGGCGCGCCACCTCCGCCGTCACGCCGTCGCGGGCCATCGCCTCCACCCGCGCGTCGATGCGCGCGTGGAGAACCCCCCGGTCCGGCGCGACCACGACGCCTCGCCAGCGGTCCCCTGTCAGCAAGGGGATCGTGTCCGCCTGCCAGTCGCTCAGGGACCGGCCGGTGGAGAGCGCGACGGAAAGGGCCCGCACCAGACGCTGGCGGTCATTAGGGGCGATCCGCGCCGCCGCAGCGGGGTCGAGCGCCGCCAGCCGCTCGCGAAACGCCGCCTCGCCTACTTGGTCATAGTGTTCCAGCAATTCGTCCCGCATGTGCGGATCCGCAGGCGGCGCTTCCGCCAGGCCTTTCGTCAGGGCGCGGAAATAGAGCCCCGTGCCGCCGACGAAGATGAGCGGGCCGTCGGCATCGGCGCCCTCCAGCAGCGCCGTCGCCGCCCGCAGCCATCGCCCCACCGACCAGGCGTCCGCCCCATCCGCCACCCCGTAGAGCGCGTGCGGCGCGCGGGCGAGATCCTCCGACCCCGGCCGCGCCGTCAGGATCTGAAGGTCCGAATAAAGCTGGATGGCGTCGGCGTTGACGATCCGCCCGCCCGTCCGTTCGGCAAGGTCGAGGGCGAGGGCCGACTTGCCGCTTGCGGTCGGCCCCGCAATCAGCCAGACCGCTGGCGGATCACTCTTTCGGACACCCATGCGCGCCGTCGTCACCCTCGTCAGCCCCTCGCCATCCGCCCTGGCGGACGCGGTCGAAGCCGTCGTCTCTTGCGCGCCCCCCGTCAAGGCCCGCGACATTTCGGACGAGGTGGCGGCGGACCTCGTGATCGAGACCGATGATCTAGAGAGGCTCAGCCAGACGGTCGACGCCGCCGTCGCGTCCCTCCCCGTCGACGCCTGCGTCCAGCCGGTGGATGGGCGCGCGAAGCGCCTGCTGATCGCCGACATGGACTCGACCATCATCAGTTGCGAGTGCCTCGACGAGCTGGCGGACTATGCCGGTGTGAAGGCCGAGATCGCCGAGGTGACCGAACGGGCCATGCGCGGGGAGCTGGCGTTCGAGCCCGCCTTGCGCGCCCGCGTCGCCCGGCTGAGGGGCCTCCCCCTATCCGCCCTGCAGCGCTGCTATGACGAGCGGGTCCGGCTCAATCCCGGCGCGCGGACGCTGATCCGCACCATGGCCGCTCACGGCGCGCGGTGCGTCCTGGTGTCGGGCGGGTTCGAGTTCTTCACCCGCCGCGTCGCGGACCTTGCGGGCTTCCACGACAACCGCGGCAACACACTGATCGATGACGGCGAGCGGCTGACGGGCGAAGTCGGCGACCCAATCCTCGGCCGCGAAGCCAAGCTAGACGCGCTGAAGACCGAAGTCGCAGCGCTGGGCGTCGGCCTCGATCAGACCATCGCCATCGGCGACGGCGCGAACGACCTCGCCATGATCATGGCTGCGGGGCTCGGCGTCGCCTACCGCGCTAAGCCCGTGGTCGCCGCCCAGGCGAGAGCCCGCATCGATCACGCCGACCTGACGGCCCTCCTCTATTTTCAGGGCTACCGGCGGGACGCCTTCACGACCATATGAGCGCCATGTCCACCCTTCCAGATCGCGCCGAGGTGCTCGCCCGGCTCAACGCCATCATAGATCCGAAGTCCGGAAAGGGCCTCAGCGACGCAGGCCTTGTGCAGGGACTGGTGCTGAAGGACGACCGTGCGGGCTTCATGATCGAGATCGCAGGCCAAGATGCAGGCCTCTACCAACCGGTCCGCGAAGCCGCTGAGGCCTTGCTCAAATCCCTGCCCGGAGTCGCCAAGGCGCACGTCGCCCTGACCGCTGAGGCCGATGACGCGCGGCCTCCTGAGCCGCCGCCTGCGCCCTATTCGGTCCGGGTCCGCAGAGGCGCACGGGTGAACCCTGAAGTCGCCGCCCCGCCGCCCAGGCCAGCGGGACCCGCGCCGTTAAATCCTGCGCACGTCAAACAGGTTATCGCGATTTCCTCAGCCAAGGGCGGGGTCGGCAAGTCGACCGTCGCGGTGTCGCTGGCCTGCGCGTTTGTCCAGCTCGGCTATCGCACCGGCCTCCTCGACGCCGACGTCTACGGCCCCTCCATCCCCCGGATGCTGGGGACGGACGCCGATCCGGAAGCCAACGCGGAGAAAAAGCTGTCCCCCATTGTGGCGCATGGTCTCAAGACCATGTCCATTGGCTTCATCGTCGATGAGGGCGCGCCGATGATCTGGCGGGGGCCCATGGCGAGCTCGGCGATCAACCAGCTTCTGAACGACGTCGCCTGGGGATCGGCGGAGGAGCCGCTGGATCTCCTCATCATCGACATGCCGCCGGGGACGGGGGACATCCAGCTCACGCTGGCTCAGCGGGTGGCGCTCGCAGGCGCGGTGATCGTCTCGACGCCGCAGGAAATCGCTCTGATCGACGTGCGGCGCGGCGCGGCGATGTTCGAGAAGACCGCGACGCCGATCCTGGGCGTGATCGAGAACATGGCCTACTTCCCGCACCCGGACACGGGCGCGCCCATCGAGATCTTCGGTCGCGGCGGTGCGCAGGCGACGGCGAAGGCGCTGGGCGCCCCGTTCCTGGGGGAGGCGCCCATCGACATGGCGCTGCGCCAGTCCTGCGACGACGGCGCGCCCCTCGTGGCCGTCAATCCTAGTCATCCCACATCGCAGATCTTCATCCGCATCGCCGCGGAGATCGCCGAGCGGCTGAAGAACGACGACGGACGCCCCGCCCCCACCCTCATCGTCGAGTAGCTTATCCGCCGGAGGGATGGGCCCGGCGATAGACCGCCATCAGTCCTTCGGCGTCCACGGCCGTGTACTTCTGCGTGGTGGAGAGGCTCGCGTGGCCGAGCAGTTCCTGGATCGACCGAAGATC
>CAIUZX010000047.1 GCA_903903715.1 uncultured Caulobacterales bacterium | reverse complement strand
GGCGTTGGGCGGCGTCTGGACCCCCGCGCGGCTCGATCAGTGGCTGCAGGGCCCGCAGGCCATGGCGCCGGGAGCGCGGATGTATTTCTCGGTGCCCGAGTCTTCGCAGCGCGGGGACATCATCGCCTACCTCGCCAGCGTGTCCCCGCCGCCACCGGAGGCGGCGCACCATCACCGTCATTGAAGGCGCACGGGTCCTCGCTAAAATCGAGGACCTCCTAGCCGGCCGTCTTGCGGAGGCCCCCAGCGCATCTCGTTGGTGGGTGTAAAACCGAGAGACAGGTAGAGCGGGCGGCCGTCGTCGGAGGCGTGAAGGACGACGCGCTCATAGTCCTGCTCCGCCGCCCAGCGCATCAGACACGCCATCAAGGCGCGAGCCACGCCGCGGCCGCGCCAGTCCGGCTCGGTATAGACATTGACCACCAGCGGCGCCGGGCCTTCGGCGACGCGGTCTCCGGAGACGGAAATCCGCGGCAGCTGCGGCCGGATATGCGCGCCGGCGCCCGCGATCACGTCCCCCGCCGCATCCGTCGCGAACCAACCGACATAATCCCCGCTCGCCAGCAGGGACGACAGGGCGCGCTCGGACGCTTCCTGCAAAGGGGCGGCCAGATGCGCCGGGACCTGGCCCATGTCCTCGAACATGCGCATCCGGTGACGGGCGACAATCCCGGCCTCATCAGGGGCGACCGGGCGGATCGTGACGTCGTTCATGCTTTCACACTCACCCCCGGCGGGCGGCTTCGAGGACGGCGATGTCGATCTTGGTCATGGTCATCATCGCCTGAAAGGCGCGCCGGGCTTCATCCCCACCGGCGGACAAGGCCTCCGTGAGCGCGCGGGGGGTGATCTGCCAGGAGATCCCCCACTTATCCTTGCACCAGCCGCACTGGCTTTCCTTCCCGCCATTTCCGACGATTGCGTTCCAGTAGCGGTCAGTCTCTTCCTGGTCGTCCGTGGCGATCTGGAAGGAGAAGGCGTCACTGTGCTGGAACATCGGCCCGCCGTTGAGCCCAAGGCACGGGATGCCGAGGATCGTGAATTCCACCGTCAGGACGTCACCCGCCGCGCCGTTCGGATAGTCCATCGGCGCGCGACTGATGGCGGTCACGGCGCTGTCCGGAAAGGTCGCCGCGTAGAACCGCGCGGCAGCCTCCGCGTCCTTGTCGAACCAAAGACAGATGGTGTTCTTGGCCTTCGTCATAGCGAGGTCCTTCCTGCTTACGCGCGCTTGGCGTCCGCCGCCTGCCTGCGCAGTTCGTCCTTTGGCATGCCCAGCACCGCGGGGACGACGGCTGCGCCTTTCGCCTCGGCGATCAGCTCCGCCGTGCGGTCCTCCACCGCCGCTTCGAGGCGCTGCATGAAGTCGTCCTTGTCGAGGGTCGGCGCGATGGGCTCCAGAAACTCCAGCACCGCCGTGCCGGGATGCTTGGTCCAGTCCTCCTGCGACCAGAAGAGGCCAAGGCTCGACGCCACGGGAACGACGGGCACGTTGAAGTCCCGCGCCATGTAGTAGACGCCGGTGCGATAGCGGAACTTCACCCCAACGGGGGCGAGGTGGCCCTCCGGATAGATCAGGATGATGCGGCTTTCCCTATGCGCGTCGGCGGCGCTGCGGGCCAGGGCCTGACGGGCTTCGGGCCCGCCGCAATTGTCAACCACGATGGCGCCCAGCTTCTTCAGCACCGTCTTGAAGAGAGGAAAGCGCTCCAGATGATCGCCGGTGACGAAGGCGAGGTCGTCGAACTCAGCATAGATGGAAAAGCCGTCGCCATAGGAGGCGTGCTTGGGGGCGAGAATGAAGGGCGCCGGCGGCAGGCGCTCGCGCCCCCGCACCTCGATCCTGATCCCCGCCACATCACGCATGGCCCAGACCATCGCCCGGACATAGCGCGACACCACCCGCCGCACCGCCCCACGCCCGGGCCTGAGCGCCGAGATCGCCGCCCAGAGCGTATAGAAGATCGACAGGGCGCCGTAGACGACATTGAAGATCAGGCTGCGCATATGTCACCTCGTTCCTGCAGCTTGAAGGTGTTCCGGCTCGCGTGCAATGCTGGCGTGCCGGATGGAGGACGCATGAATGCTGCTGCTCAAGCCCAACTGCGAATGCTGTGATCGCGATCTGCCTCCCGAGTCGGACGCGCGGATCTGCTCGTTCGAGTGCACCTTCTGCGCAGACTGCGCGCAGATGCGGCTGAAGGGGATCTGCCCCAACTGCGGCGGGAAACTGACGGCGCGCCCGATCCGTCCGAAGGCGGCGCTGGCGCGGTTTCCGGCGTCAGACGTTCGGGTCCTGCGAAAGGCCCCCTGCCCCGGCTGATCCCCTGCTCGGTGATGAAAATTGGTCCATTTTCCCCTGACAGATGGCGCACGGTGCGCAACATGTTTATGACAAAGCCCACGGGTTCCGGAGGCTTGAGCGGATGCACAGGACGGTTTTGGTCATCATGGGGCTCGCCCTCTTGCCGATGGCGGCGCGGGCGGACACGGTCGATGAGGTGATCGCACGGCACGTCGCAGCCCGGGGCGGCGCGGCGGCGCTGAAGGCGATCAGTTCGGTCACCTACAAGGGGCGCTTCCGCCCGGCCGGTTTTGACGCGGACTTTGTCTATTCGGAGACCATCGCTCGCGGCGGCCGTGTGCGGATGAACTTCACCCTGCAGGGCCTGACGGTCGTGCAGAGCTATGACGGCCAGAGCGGCTGGCAGATCATGCCTTTCCAGGGCCGCAAGGATCCGGAAAATCTGTCCGCGGACGATGTGAAATCGCTGCAGGAAGAGGCCGACATCGAAGGTGCGCTGGTCGACTACAAGGCCAAGGGCGCGACCGTCGAGGACCTCGGCGTCAAGGACGTGGACGGCGCGCCGACGCGGGCGCTGCGGGTCCAGCTGAAGAACGGCGACACCCAGACCTGGTATCTGGACCCCGACGCCTGGCTCGCCGTGCGCGTCTCCACCCGCACCCGTCAGCGGGGCGTGGAGTCGGTGACGGACACCGACTTCGGCGACTATGAGAAGGTCTCAGGCGTCTACTTCCCGTTCGAGCAGGAGAGCGGGCCGCAGGGCTCGATGCACCGGCAAAGGATCACCGTGGAGCAGGTCGTTGTGAACGGCGCCTTCGACGAACATCAATTCACCCAGCCTTCGGGGCCGGAAAAGGGAACGGCGAAATGAGCCGCATGACATCCCGCACCCTCCTCGCGGCGGTCAGCCTCGCGGCCCTCGCCCACACCGCCGTCGCAGCGCCTGCAGCGCCGACGCCCGCCGCCAAGGCGCCGTCCGTCTCGATCTCGGGCCTCGGGATCCGCAACATCGGCTCGGCCACCATGGC
>CAIUZX010000046.1 GCA_903903715.1 uncultured Caulobacterales bacterium | reverse complement strand
CGAGGCTGTTGTAGTAGTGCGGCCCGTCGCGCTCATAGATCGAGACCGGAATGGCGACGCCGAGCTCTTCGGCGAGTTTGGCCATGGCCAGCACGCACGGATGCTCCCGCCACGGATGGGCGTGGGCGAACCACCGCTCCTCCTGGGTGACGCAGAAATAGGGGCCCTGGAACAGCTCTGACGGCAGGATCACCTGCGCCCCCTGCGACGCGGCGAGGCGCACAAGCTCCGCCGTCCGCTTGATGTTGTCTTCGAGCACGTCGCCGTACCAGGTCTGCAGGACGCTAAGGGTCAGGAGACGGGTCAAAGCGCAGGCTCCTGCTGGCTGATGCAGTGGAACGAGCCGCCGCCCGAGAGGAGGGCGTTGGACGGCAGGCCGATCACCCGCCGCTCCGGGAACACGCTCTGCAGGGCGTCGAGGGCGAGGGCCGAGCACCGGTCCTCATACATCGGCATGATCACGGCGCCGTTGGCGATGAGAAAGTTCATGTGGCTGGCGGGAACAGGCTCTCCGTCCGGCCCAGCGATCAGGCCGGGGGAGGGGATGCGGTTGACCTGCAGGGCGACGCCGCGACCGTCTTTCAGGCTGGACAGACGCCGCGCGGCGTCGCCGTACACGTCGGTATTGGGGTCATCCGTCCCCATGCCGACGGGGCAGGCGACCACCCCGGGCGCCACGAAGCGCGCCAGATTGTCGACGTGGCCATCCGTGTGGTCATTGAGCAGGCCGTCCTCCAGCCATATTACCGCCCGCGCGCCCAGGGCGCCCGCCAGCGCCGTCTCGGCCGCCGCCCTGTCCCAGCCGGGGTTGCGATTGCGATTGAGCAGGCACTGGCGCGTGGTCAGCACCGAACCGAAGCCGTCGTGATCAAGGGCCCCGCCCTCCAGCACGAAGGGGTTCTCGATCCTGTGCACGCCGGAGGCCGCGGCGATCTGCTCGGCGACCATGTCGTCGTGCTCGAGCGCGTACTTGCCGCCCCAGCCGTTGAACTGGAAGGCCTGCGCAGACAGGGCGTCGTCAGCGACGGTGAAGATCGGGCCGGTGTCGCGCAGCCAGATGTCGCCGAAATAGCCGCGGACGATCTCGACCCCCGCGGCGCCGTCGATCAGCCGCCGCGCCGCCGCTTCGCCCGCATCGCCGCAGACCATCAGCCGCACCCGCTCATCGCCAGGTCCCGCGAGGGCCAGGGCGAGGTCCGCGACCTCCTTCTGCGCGGGGACGAGGTTGTCCTCCCACAGGTCTTCGTGGCTCGGGAAGCCGATCCACATGGCGCTGTGCGGCGCCCATTCGGCGGGGACGGTCAAAGGCATGGCGCATCCTTGCAGCGGTGGCCGCGCAGTTATGCGGGGCCGTCAGCAAGGTCAATAGACCTCTTAGCCGCCCCAGATGGATTTGAGGATCCCGTCGCGTCCGCAGCCGACGCGATAGGCGTTATAGCGCACCGGATTCTTGATCGTGAACTGCTGGTGATACTCCTCCGCCGGCCAGAAGGCCTGGGCGGGTAGGATGCGGGTGGCGATCCGCCCCTTCAGCTTTCCGGTGTCGATCGCGGCGCGGGAGGCCATGACGTCCGCCTTCTGGGCGGGGGAGACGAAGATGGCGCTGTGATAGGACGGACCGCGATCGCAGGCCTGGCCGCCGTCGTCCGTCGGATCGATCAGGCGCCAGTAGCGGTCGACCAGCTGGCGGTAGGTGATCTTCTTCGGATCATAGGTGACCTGGACCGACTCGTAGTGGCCGGTGGTCTCCGTCACCACCTGCTCATAGGTGGGGTGATCCACGTGGCCGCCGCTGTAGCCGGATACGGCCTTGACGACGCCGGGGATGGTCTCGAGGCCGTGCTCCATCGTCCAGAAGCAGCCTCCGGCGAAGACGGCCGTCTCCAGCTTCGTCTGGGCGAAGGCGTTCGCGGCGAAGGACAGGGCGAGGGCGCTGGCTGTGATCACCGCAAAGCGGCGGGCGAGGCGGGGGGCGGGGGTGTGGGGTGCGTGTGTCATGTCAGTAGGTTCGTTCGCCGGGACGGATACGGATACAGGGCTTGTGTTCACGAATCCGTGATCGACGGCTTGAGGGGATGAGGGCAAAGAAAAAGGCCCGGCGAAAACGCCGGGCCTTTCCCCAATCGGTCCCGTTAAAGGACTGAATTACTTGAAGTTCACGTCGATGGTGGAGCGACGGTTGAGAGGCTCCTTCACACCGTTCGGGGTCGGAACGGCCAGGTCGGATTTACCCTTCCAGTCCACGCCGATCTTGTCCTTGTTCACGCCAAGGCCGACCAGCGAGTCCGCCACAACCTTCGCGCGACGCTCGGACAGAGCGAGGTTGTACTTCACCGAACCCGAGGTGTCGGTGTGACCGACGACCACCAGACGGGTGGCGCCGCCCTGCAGCGCATAGTTGGCTGCAGCCTGCACGACCGCTTGCGCGTCCGTGGTGAGGACCGACTGATCGAAGGGGAAGTACACCACGAACTGCTTGGCTTCAGCCGGGGGCGGCGGAGGCGGAGGCGGAGGCGGCGGAGGCGGCGGGGGGGGAGGCGGAGGCGGCGGGGGAGGCGGCGGCGGCGGCGGGGAGGCGGCGGCGGCGGAGCAGCGAACGAATAACGCACGCCGATCGTCACCGAGTTGTCCTCATACGGGCCGTGGAACTTGCCGGGCTGCAGCGCTCCGGAACCAGTCGTCGTGAACTTCACGTCCGAGCCGTTCAGGTAGCGATAGGTCAGGTCGACCGAGACGCGCTCCATCGGATGCCAGGCGAGACCCGCGAGCATCTGATAGGTGATGCTGCTCTTGGTGCTGGACGACGTGAGGTTCTGGATCGCTGCGCCACCACCGGTCGGGATCTTAGCAAACTGACCGTTGACCGACGCGTCGGTCGAGCCGACGCCAACGCCGGCGCCGATGAACGGGTTCACATAGGCGTCCGGCATGAAGTCATACAGGCCGTTCAGCATCACCGTGTAGCGGTTGATGTGGCCGCTCGGCTTGCCGCAGGTCGGAGCTGCCGACGTACGGATGACGCCGGCCGCGCACAGGCCCGCCGGGATCGACGCAGAGCCGGTCTTGGAAAGGACCGACGACAGGTTGCCCTGACGGTAGCCGCCTTCCAGCTCGACCCGCACGTGCGGAGTCATGCGGTAACCGAGACGGGCGAAACCAGCCCAGCTCTGTTCCGTGCCCCAGTTCCAGTCGTAACCGATCGCAGTGTTGTTGAGATCGGTTGCGGTGCTGGTGATCGGCTTCGTCTTGTGGACGCCGGCGTCAAGCGCGCCGTACCAACCTGTTTCGGTTGACGCAGCCTGCGCCCCGGTCGCGACGAGCGCCGCCAGAGCGGCAGCCCCCGCAAAAAGCATTTTTTTCATCACAAGAGCCCTCTTTGCCCTCTACGCTCCGGCGAAGCGCCTAAAGCCATGCTGACGTATAACAAGGTAGCCCCCACTGCACAGTGTCGAAACAGCCACACAGGCGGGAATTCATTAATCAACTCGACGACGACCCGAAGGCGCCTCGCCGATTTGAGTGACGGAACAATGACACAATATCGTGAACGGGGACAACGCCTATTTTCCGTCGAAAATCACCCATCTCCACTGTGGATCATCAGATTTCGCTGACCGGTTCAGGTCGACGCGCCCGCCGGTTGAGCCACATGACCCCCTGCAGGTCCGAAAACGCGGCCCAGAGCCTTTGAAGGTTGGTGTACTTCGACGCGCCCGTTGTTCTGGGGCGATGGTTCACCGGCATGAAGGCCACCGAATAGCCCTCCCGGATCATCAGGGCGGGCAGGTAGCGGTGGATGTGATCGAAATAGGGCAGACGCAGGAACGCCTCGCGGCGAAACGCCTTCAATCCGCAGCCCGTGTCGTTGGATTGATCGTTCAGCAGCCGCTTGCGCACGCCGTTCGCCACACGGGAAGCGATTCGCTTGGCGGCGCTGTCCTGACGCTTCACCCGCTCGCCGCCGACCAGGCCAAGCTCCGGCGGGCCGGCCCCAAGGCGATCCGCCAGAGCCGGCGCGTCTGCGGGGTCGTTCTGGCCGTCTCCGTCCAGGGTGACGACAATGTCGCCCCGTGCCGCCATCACGCCTGAGCGGACGGCGCGGCTCTGCCCGGAATTGGCGCCGTGGGCGATCAGGCGAAGCTGGGGCAGGTCCGTCTTGAGCGCGAGCAGGGCGGCGCGCGTTCCGTCCTTGCTGCAGTCGTCCACGAAGACGATCTCGTGCGGACGCCCCTTGAAGGCGGCGGCGATCTCCTGGGCCAACTCGGCGCAGGCGCCTTCCTCATTATATACGGGCACCACGATGGACACGAGCGATGGGTCGGAGGCGGTATCGGGCATAGCGGTCCTGAAGATCGGCGCAAAAAGCGCAGTTCTACTAACCGGTTTCGTCGCGGTTGGCGAACCTTGGCCGTGGGGATGCGTGGCGGCCCTCGCCCGACGCGTGCTAAGAGCCGCATATGACGCGCTTTGCTCCCGATTTGGATCATCTGGCCCGCGGATGGCGCGGTCCCGTCTTCGCCGCGCTGGTGGTGCTGGTCGCCGCCCTTCCCGGGCTGATCCGCCTGCCGCCGCTAGACCGGGACGAGTCGCGATTTG
>CAIUZX010000045.1 GCA_903903715.1 uncultured Caulobacterales bacterium | reverse complement strand
GCCCCCTCCGGCAGGACCTGCCCCATGCTCAACGCCGACAAGCCGATGAAGGTCCCAATCTCCACCACCTTGCGGGGGCGGCGGAGCAAGATCAGGGTCTGCAGGAAGCTCAGCATGACCGGGGATGAGCCCATATAGCTCGTCGGCATGTCCGGCGAATGTTCGAGGACAAAGCTCGTCTGGGGGATCGGTCCGGACTGGACGGCGAGGATCTGTTGGAGCATCGCCGCGGTCAGATCTCCGGGCGCGCCTGCAAAGGCGCGACTGTTTTCGTGCTGCAGCGGGGTCAGGCGGTCGGCGTAGTCGACCAGAAAGCGATCTCCGTGAGGGACGGACGTATGTGTCATTCCAGGATCGTCCAAAAATAGTCGCCGGTGTATCCGGCTTCCTCGAACAGATTGATCCACTGATCCGGATAATCATGGAATGCTGCGGTCAGCACCCAATCCAGAAACAGCGCCCGTTGCGCTTGGGTTTCGTAGGCGTCGACCTGGATGAAGCTCTTTCCGCGTGAGACGCGTTCAATTTCCCGAACTGCGCGCACCACATCGGGCCGCTCCAGATTGTGAAGTGTATTCAGGGAGATAACGGCGTCAAAACTTGAGTCGGGGAAAGGAAGACTGACGGCGCTGCCTAGATGCAGGCGCCCGGTCAGCTCCTCCGGCGAATGGCGAAGCGCATATTCGGAGATGTCGAGGCCGAAGGCTTCCAAACCTGGACAGGCGAGCATGAAGTCCTTGACCAGGAACCCCTTGGCGCACCCGACGTCGAGGACGCGCATGCCCGGCTCAAGTCCGAAATGCCGGATCATATCTCTGGCGACGGGCAGCCAGCGACCGTCATAGCGATAACCGCCATATCCGTAGGCTCTCGAGCCGTCGAAATATTCCTTCCCGAACTGCTTGGACAGGGCGATGACTTCAGGCGACTTGTCCGAAAAACGCGCCTGCACGTCACGCTTGGACTTCGGCAGACTGGAGAGCAGATCGATTTTGGGCATGTGAGCTCGGAATAACGCGACCGGCGCAGGCTCGTCGGTCGATGAGACGCCTGCGGAGACGGCCTGATTCGGCTTCAGCATGCCATAAGCGCCGTCCAATTCCTCATTCGAGGTCGCCCTGCCGCCAAGCTGCGGCGAAAAATTCCCGGAACGTGAAGTCGTGGTCCAGGCGGAAGGCGCGGGACATCCCTGCCAGTCGTTCCGCAACGCGGATCGGGTTCATGTTGCATGTCTGCGGTTTGAGATAGTCCACCTGATCCGTGACGAGCGTCGCCGCAATGCCCTTTCTTGACATGTGAAACAGCGTCCCGAGAAAGTTGAGGACCCGGTCCTCGTCGTCCGTTCCAGGCATCCCTTCGAGGAGCCAGCGCGTGTTCAACGTCCCGAAGACGACGTACCAGTCCGCCGCGGGAAGCTGATCGGCCTGTCTTAGGGCGTCGATTTCGAGCACCTCAACCCCCTGAAGTGTTCGGGCTGCGGCGGCGAATTCCGGGGTCAGTTCTATGCCGATATAGGTCACGGGCGGCGCGGTCACTCGGAGGTATTGCGCCAGGGAGCCGACGCCGCAACCGATATCAACGACAACATCGCCTTCGAGAATGGGAAGGCGTTTCAGGGCCGAATAGCGTTGCTCCGACTTCGTGTCGGAAGCTTCGCCCCATTGCGCCTGATAGCTCAGCCCGTGGGCCTCGATGCGTCGGCGATAGAAGTCCGCAACCAGGCGCGAGGTGGGCGGGGGTGTAAGCGGCTCAGTCATCGGGCCCTAGCAAATCGGGTTTCGCGGTTGGACAGACGCGCCATCTGTTCCGAAGCGGGCCGGAAACGCGCTGGACGCGGATGATAATGCACCCGATCCGGGGACCGCCAAGCATCCATTCGTCGCAGCCCTAATTGTCGTCCTAGAACAGACAGCTACAGCGAAACCCCGTGCCGTGGCCGCACTTGAACTGGGACTCTCAGCGAAGTAGGTGCAAGTTCTCTGAGGTAGACGTTCAAGGACATGATTCGGATATGACGCCGCCAATATCCTTCTCTTCGGTTCTGATCACGGGAGGCGCGGGTTACGCGGGCACGATCCTGACGCCGCGCCTGTTGGCTGAGGGCTACAAAGTCACGGTCTACGACACCCTATGGTACGGCTGCTTTCTTGCCGATCACCCGAATCTGACCATCGTACAGGCCGATATTCGCGATACGCCTCGTTTCGAGGTGGCCTGCCAGGGTATCGATGCGGTCATCCATCTGGCCTGCATCTCCAACGACCCGAGTTTCGAACTCGATGAAACCCTTAGTCAGGAAATCAATTTCGATTGCTTTGAGCCGCTCGTGAGGGCGGCCAAAGCGGCGGGCGTCAAGCGCTTCATCTACGCCTCGTCCAGCTCCGTTTATGGCGTGTCCGACGCCCCGGAGGTGACTGAGGATCATCCGCTCGTGCCCTTGACCTTGTACAACAAGTTCAAAGGCATGTGCGAGCCGATCCTGTTCAGTCAACAGTCGCCCGATTTCGTCTGCACCACCATCCGCCCTGCGACGCTGTGCGGATACAGCCCTCGCATGCGGCTCGATCTCAGCGTCAATATCCTCACCAATCATGCGGTGAACCGCGGCCAGATCACCGTCTTCGGCGGCACGCAGAAGCGGCCGAACCTTCATGTGGAGGATATGGCCGACGTCTACCAGCTCCTGCTGAGGGCTGACGCCCGCCTGATCGCCGGAGAAACGTTCAACGTCGGGCATCAGAACCATACGATCGCAGAAATCGCGACCTTTGTCAGAGACGTCGTCCAGGAGGCGTTTCCGGAAAAGGGTGCGATTGAGATCGTCACCACGCCGAGCAACGATCTCCGCTCGTACCACATCTCCTCGGACAAGATTGCCCGCGTGCTTGGCTACACGCCCCAGCGCTCGATCCGCGACGCCGTGCGGGATCTGTGCGACGTCTTCCGCGCCGGCAAGCTGCCGAACAGCCTAAATGACCCGTCATACGTCAACGTCCAGACCCTGAAACAGCGCAATGCCGCGTGACCTCGGGCTGCGCGACCTCTCCAGTATGCGAGAGCCCTCATGCGCATAAAGATCTTTGCCGACGGCGCCGATCTCGCTTCGATGAAGGCGGCGCACGCCAGTGGTCGTGTTCAGGGATTCACAACCAATCCAACCTTGATGCGTCAGGCGGGTGTGACCGACTATCAGGTCTTTGCTCGCGAAGTGCTCAAGGAAATCCGGGACCTGCCGGTCTCCTTCGAGGTATTTGCCGATGATTTCGAAGCCATGGGCGAGCAGGCGCGGCTGATTTCGTCCTGGGGTGACAATGTCTATGTGAAGATCCCCGTGACCAATACGCTGGGGCAAAGCTCTGCGGATCTTGTGCGGGAACTGTCGGCGAGCGGCGTAAAGGTCAATGTCACCGCGCTGTTGACCCTTGAACAGGTTGACGCAATTGCGGAGGCGCTGCATCCCACCACGCCGGCAGTTGTTTCGGTGTTCGCCGGACGGATTGCGGACACCGGCATGGATCCTGCGCCGATCATGTCAGTTGCGCTTGAGCGGCTTCAAGGGCGTCCGATGGCGGAACTGCTTTGGGCCAGCCCGCGCGAAGTGCTGAACATCTATCAGGCGGCCGAGATCGGTTGCCACATCATCACCGTGTCGCCGGATCTGCTCGCCAAGCTCGCGCTCAACGGCAAGGACCTTGCGGTCTATTCTCTCGAGACCGTGGCCATGTTCCGGCGAGACGCCATCCAGGCCGGATACAGCCTATGACGATCGACGCCGATCCGCATACGCATGTCGCCAGGTATTTTCGTGAAGTTGTCGAGATCGCCGAGCAGATCGACCAGGCGGCGATCGCGGCCCTCGCGACGGGGTTGCGACATCTTCGCGATCGGGGAGGGAGATTGTTCGTGCTAGGCGTGGGCGGAAGCGCCGCGAACGCTGGCCACGCCGTCAACGATTTTCGGAAGCTCTGCAGTATCGAGGCCTATGCGCCGACCGATAATGTGTCGGAGCTCACGGCCCGCACCAATGACGAAGGATGGCCAAGCGTGTTCTCTGGCTGGCTGAAGGTCAGCCGGCTCTCCGCCAATGACGCGATCCTCGTCCTTTCGGTCGGCGGCGGAGACCTGATGCGGAACGTGAGCCCCAATCTGGTGGGCGCCGTTCAGATGGCCAAGGACATCGGAGCCGCGGTTTTCGGCGTCGTCGGGCGCGACGGCGGCTACACGGCGAAGGTCGCCGACGTAGCGGTAGTCATCCCGAATTTGGCCAGCGATCGGGTGACGCCACATGCCGAGGCCTTTCAGGCAGTGGTCTGGCACTGTCTCGTCTCGCATCCTGAGCTGCAGGTCATGAGCACGAAATGGTGACCGCGTGTCCGTGAGTGGTCCGCGGAAGGCGGTCTTTCTCGATCGGGACGGTGTGATCAATCTGAACGTGTTTTATGATGACACCGGACGCCTCGAGGCCCCCCGAACCGTTTCAGACCTGCGGTTGGCGGATGGAGCAGTGGACGCCATGCTGAGACTTCAGGCGGCAGGGTGGTCTTTGTTCATCGTCTCCAATCAGCCCAACCAGGCCCTCGGAAAGGCGTCGCCTGCGGATCACCAGGCGATCGTCGAAGCCCTGTCGACACATCTTTGCGCGGCGGGGGTGCGGATCGTTGAGGCCTTTTACTGCCTGCATCACCCCGATGGAGCCCATCCGACGCTGGGTGGCCCCTGCGACTGTCGAAAGCCATCTCCTTTCTTCCTGAAAGAAGCGGCTCGGCGCTGGCGGATTGATCTTCAGGCGTCATGGATGGTCGGTGACCGGGAAACCGATGTGGCGTGCGGTCAACGAGCAGGGGCGCGAACAATACGGATCGCGCAGCGGGGCCAACCGTCCGCGGCTGACCACATCTGTGATGATCTTGCGCAGGCGGCTCATCAGCTATCCTTATGCATCGGTCCTTGATTCGGAAGTTGATTTCAGATCAAGGGCGCGACATGAATCACGGATCGAATCGCCTCTAGCAGGGTAAATTCAAAGTAATGTGATGAATGCCCATTTTGTATCTGGATTTGCGGGATTAAATTGCCCCGTCTGTCTAGGACTAGGGTGTTTTATCTTTGTCTGTGTTTGTTCTGATTAAGTATTGAATTTTGAAAGTTTGGGGGCGTGTAGACTTTCGTGAGCGTCAACCGGGAAAAAATATACTCAATTAGCGGGCTCCGCGCTGTGCTGGATGAGCTCAAGCACGACAACCAGGACGTGATCGTCCTGGCGCACGGCACGTTCGATCTGCTCCATGTCGGACATCTGCGCCACCTCGAGGCCGCGCGTCGGGAGGGGAGCCGGCTCGTCGTCACGATCACAGCGGACCGCTTTGTGAACAAGGGCCCGGACCGTCCCGCCTTTCCGGCGGAGCTCAGGGCCGAAATGCTGGCGGCGTTGAAGTGCGTCGATTTTGTCGCGATCTCCGAGGAGCCGACGTCCATCTCCGTCATCGAGGCCCTGAGGCCGGACGTCTATGTCAAGGGCGCCGAATATCAGGACGAGGCCGCCGACGTCACCGGCAACATCACCCGTGAGCGCCTGGCTGTGGAATCATGCGGCGGACGCATCGCCTTCACTGGTGGCCTGACGTTCAGCTCTTCGCATCTCATCAATCGCCATCTGTTGGTTCCGGGGTCTGAGGTAAAGACATTCATCGATCAGGTCCGTACGCCGACCCTGATCGATGAGCTGAAGTCGATTGTGGACGCCGTCGCCGATCTGAAGGTGCTGATCATCGGTGAGACGATCATCGATCAATACGATTATGTCATGCCGATCGGAAAGCCGCCCAAGGAGTCCGTGATCGCCGCCCGTCACGAAAGCCTTGAAAGCTTCGCCGGCGGCGTGATCGCGGCCGCGAACCATGTCGCCAGCTTCTGCCGTCAGGTCGAGGTGATCACCTCGGTCGGCGACGACGGGTGGGACGACTTCGTCAGGCAGGCCGCCAAGCCGAATGTCGGCTTGGCGATCCGCCCCTGCAAGGGACGCCCCACGACGCGAAAAGTGCGCTTTGTCGAAGCCGCCTTCACGCGAAAACTCTTTGAAGTCTACCATATGGATGACGCCCCCCTGGTGGGCGACGATGAGCGGTGGCTGCTTGATCAGATCAGTGCGAAGATCGCGGACGCAGACCTTGTATTGGTGACGGATTTTGGTCACGGCCTGATCTCGGAAGCCATGATTGCGCTGATGGCGGACAAGGCCCGTTTCCTCGCCGTGAACGCGCAGTCGAACAGCGGAAATCACGGCTTCAATCTCGTCACGCGGTATCCGCGCGCCGATTATGTCTGCATCGACGCGCCGGAGGCGCGGCTGGCGACCCGGTCCAAACACGCGGACATCGAGGAAGTGGTCTCAAAGAGGCTTCCCGCGATGATGGAGTGCGGCAATCTGATCGTGACGCACGGTCGCTCTGGCTGCATCGCGTACAACGAGACGCAGGGGCTTACCCGCATCCCGGCCCTGACGCGTTCGGTCGTGGACACCATCGGCGCCGGGGACGCCTTTCTCGCCGTCACCGCCCCGATGTTGGCGGCGGGAGGACGGCTGGATCATGTGGCTCTGCTGGGCAACGCCGCCGGGGCGATCAAGGTGGGCATCCTCGGCCATCGTCAGGCTGTGGAGCGGGTCGCCTTGCTGCGCTTCATGACCACGCTGTTGAGATAGGCCGAAAACTTCCGTCGCCTTGGCGCTCGACGCGAGATTGAGGCTTTAGCCTGCCTTGATGGTCGAATCTGCGCACAATAGCGATCATGGCGCAGCGACTGGTCTAGGGATCAAGATCGGGCGTGTGCGGTACGTTGGAAATCGTGGCCTTCGCGTGCGCGATGGCGTTGGGAACACTTTAATGAGTCAGGACGACGTTCCGCAGGAAGGGCTGTTCTTCGACATGCTGCGGAACCGCAGGGTGGAGCTGGAGATCTCCCGGCGATACGAAGATGGCGAGATGCGTTGCCCGGTGCACTTGTCCGTGGGTCAGGAAGCGATTTCCGCCGGCGTATGCCGGGCCATGAAGGTCGGGGACCAGCTCGTCTCCACTCATCGGGCCCATGCGCACTACCTCTCCAAGGGCGGGGATTTGAAGCGCATGCTGGCGGAGTTCCACGGCAAGGCGACCGGCTGCTGTGGTGGGCGCGGCGGCTCAATGCACATCTTCGACCGTGACGCGGGCATGTTGCTCAGCTTGCCCATTGTGGCGAGCAGCATTCCTGTGGCCGTCGGCGCGGCTCTGGCGATGAAGCAGGCGCAGACGCACTCCGTGGCCGTAGTGATCTTTGGAGACGCTGCGGTGGAGGAAGGCGTGTTTCATGAAGCCACAAATTTCGCCGCGCTCAAGCAATTGCCCGTCGTATTTGTGTGTGAAAACAACCTATTCTCGGTCTATACTCACCTAAACGACCGCCAACCGGACCTGCCGTTGCAACGGCTCGGCGCGGCACATGGCATCAGGTCACTGACCGCTGACGGGAATGATGTGGAGGCGGTATATCGTCTGACCACCGAGGCGTTTGAACGGGCGCGCGCTGGCGGCGGACCCAGCCTTCTGGTGTTCGACACCTACCGCTGGCTGGAACACTGCGGTCCGGGCTACGACAACGACATCGGCTACCGGACCGAGGAAGAGTTCCAGGTTTGGAAGGCCCGCGATCCGATCGAGCGCACGCGACAAAAACTGTTTGCTCTGGGTCTCCTTGATGAAGGCAGTGAAGCCGGGTTGAACGCGCAGATCGATCAGGAGATCGCCGAGGCGTTCGACTTTGCTCTGGAGAGCCCTTTGCCAACCTCGTCAGAGTTTCAGATCTATGCCTGACCGCCCCACCGAGACTTCCAGAATGATATCGGCCGCGGAAGCCATCCGGGAGGCGACCGAACAGTGCCTGTCGGCGGACGACCGCGTCTATATGATGGGGCAGGGCGTCGCCGACCCCAAGGGCGTGTTCGGAACGACACTGGGCCTCGCGCAGCGCTTTGGGAGCGAGCGGGTTTTCGAGACGCCGGTCGCGGAGAACGGGATGACAGGGGTCGCCATCGGTTCGGCGCTCATGGGGCGAAGGCCGATCATGGTTCACCAGCGCGTCGACTTCGCCATGCTGGCGCTTGAGCAGTTGCTGAACAACGGCGCCAAGATGCACTTCGTGACGAACGGAGAGCACAAGGTCCCCCTCGTGGTGCGGCTCATTATCGGCCGCGGCTGGGGGCAGGGGCCGGAGCATAGTCAGGTGCTGGAGACCGTGTTCGCATCGGCGCCTGGCCTGAAAGTCATCATGCCGTCGACGCCCTATGACGCGAAGGGCATGTTGATTGCGGCGGTCGAGGACGACAATCCGGTGATCATCCTTGAGCATCGCTGGCTCCACGCCGTCATCGGGCATGTGCCTCAAGAGATGTATCGCGCCCCGCTCAGCGGACAGAACCGGATGCGTGTGGGGGATGATGTGACCATCGTTGCGTCGTCCTTCGCGGTTCTTGAGGCGATGGAGGCCGCGGATCTGATGGCGGAGTGCGGTGTGCAGGCGGATCTTTTCGATCTGCGCGCCGTCCGTCCGCTGGATCTGACGGCGATCTTCGAGTCCGTGCGCCGGACTGGCCGACTGATTGTGGTCGACACGGGATGGAAGATGTTCGGCCTCGGCGCCGAGATCGTGGCGCAGGTCACCGAACAAGGCTTTCAACACCTGCGCGCCCCGCCTATCCGTCTGGGATTACCGGACTATCCGACGCCGAGCAGCCGGGGCCTTGTCGGCGCCTTCTATCCGAGTTCGCAGGGCGTCGTTGAGGCGGTGGGCCGACTCTCGCCGGAGTGGATCCCGCGTCTGCGGCCCGCTATCGACACTATACAGACCCGCCGGGCGAAACTTCCGGTGGATGCGCCAAATCCCGCGTTTCGCGGACCCTTCTAGGTAAACGCTCATGCATGTCCGATATTCCTATCTTCCGCAGCAGTTCAGCCAGATCGATGATCTCATGGCCCAGCTGCGCGAGTTCGTCGTCACAGGCGACTTTACCCTGGGCAAACCGCTTGTGGAGTTCGAGCGCCGCTTTGCAGACCTGATCGGCGTGCGGCACGCGATTGGCGTGGGATCGGGCACGGACGCCATCAAGCTGCCGCTAAAGGCGCTGGGCGTGGGTCATGGCGACGAGGTCATCACCGCCGCGAACACCTTCATCGCCACGGTTGGGGCCATCGCCGAGCTGGGGGCTGTTCCTGTGTTTGTCGATTGCGACGATACGTTCTGCATGGACGTTTCACAGGTGGAAGCGAAGATCACCCCGCGGACCAAGGCCATCGTGCCGGTGCACTTCACGGGGTACATGACCCAGATGGAGCCGCTGATGGAGATTGCGTTTCGGCGCGGCCTGCCTGTGGTCGAGGACGCGTGTCAGGCGATCCTTGCGGACATCGGCGGCAAGCGGGCCGGAACCTGGGCGGAGGCGGGCTCCTTCTCCCTCCATCCCCTCAAGAACCTGAACGTCTGGGGCGATGGCGGCGTGGTCACCACCAATGACGACGGCATGGCCGCGCGTCTGCGCCTGCTACGCAATCACGGGATGCGCAACCGCGATGAGATCGAGGTCCTCGGCTACAATTCACGCCTGGACGCGCTTCAAGCGGTTGTCGGTAATTGGCTGATCGGCTCGACGCACCAGATCACCGATCAACGCATAGAGAACGCCGAATATTTCGATCGCGCCCTTGGGCAGATCAAGCAGATCCGCATTCCGCCGCGCGTGTCCGGAATGAAGAAGGTCTATCACATCTACATCGTGTTCGCTGAAGACAGGGACGGCTTGTACAAGCATTGCCAGTCGCGCGGCATTGAATGCAAGATACACTATCCGGTGCCCCTCTACCTGCAGGACGGATTGAAGATCTACGGCCACAAGGCGGGCGACTTCCCCGTGACAGACCGACATACGCGGGAGATTATCTCCTTCCCATGTGACCAGCATCTGTCTCGGGATGAGCAGGACTATGTGATCGCGACCGTCGCCGAATATTATGGCTGATCCCATCCGACGCCGCGTCCCCTATGTGAATTTGCAGGCCCAGGTCGAGGAGGAGCGCGACGAGCTCTTTCCCCTGATCCAGGAGACCTTGCTGCGGGGAGACCACGTCGGCGGCGAACTGATCGGGCGGCTGGAAGCCGAGCTCGCCGCATGGATGGGGGTGCGGCATGCGGTCCTGGTCAATTCCGGTACGGACGCGTTGATGTTCGGCTTGCTTGCGGCGGGGGTCGGGCGCGGGGATGACGTCATCACCGTGCCGAACTCCTTTATCGCGAGCACGGCAGCCATTGTCCATGTGGGTGCAAGCCCGGTTTTCGTGGACGTCGGTCCCGACCAAAATATAGACATCGGCAAGATCGCCGCCGCCATCACGCCGAAGACGCGAGCCATCATGCCGGTCCATTTGACCGGCCGCGTTTCGGAGATGGCCGCGATCCTCGATATTGCGAAGGCGCATAATCTTGTCGTCATCGAGGATGCGGCCCAGTCGATCGGCTCGACGTATCAGAACCGGCTGAGCGGCACATTCGGCGACATCGGGTGTTTTTCCCTCCACCCGTTAAAGAACCTCAACGCCGTCGGCGATGGGGGGATCCTGGTCACGAACCGAAGCGACGTGGCGGAAAGGGTCAGTCGACTAAGAAATCACGGCATGGCCGATCGCAACACTGTGATCGAGTTCGGCTTCGTGTCGCGGCTAGACACCCTGCAGGCGGCGATCGTTCGGTTCCGCCTTGGCCGTCTTGGGTCAGTCGTGGAGCGTCGGATCCGCAACGCCGCGCTCTATCGAGAGCGTCTTGACCGAACTTTCGTGTTTTTCCCAGAGCCGCGCGGGGACGCTGTCGACACCTACCACACCTTCGTGATCCAGACTGACCGGCGGAATGAGCTGAGGGCCTGGCTTGAAGCCTGCGGCGTCGGAACGGCGATCCATTACCCCATTCCGATCCACCTGCAGCCCGCGGCGGCGAAACTTGGGTATCGCCTTGGCGATTTTCCCGAGGCGGAGCGTCAGGCCGGCCGTATCCTGACTCTTCCGATCAACCAGTTCCTTAACCCGGAGGATGTCGCCTTTGTCTGCGACCGGGTGAACGGCTTTTTTGCAGGCGAGGCGAGATGACTGAGCCGCTAGACTATGACCATCTCGTCCGGGACTTTGAACAGAGCCTTCTGACCCAGCTCCGCGGCCATGGCGCGTCGGGAGGTTTTCTCGAAATGTGGGTGCCTGATGAGGATCCCGTCCGCGGCTTGACCGGGCTGTTTGACGCTGCCGAGCTTGCGGGCGAGGAGACGGTTGTGGTCTCGATTTCCCAGGCGACGCTCAACGATGAGCAGCTTCTGAACCTCCAGTCCGTGGCTGCGGAGTTTGGTCGTCTGACCGTGTCTCGCTTGGAAGGGGCCTGGACACTTCGGCTGGATCAGATCGGCCTTGGCGCGGCGTTCCGGAGCGCGCCAAGCGCCTATCGCGCAGCTCTTCTGGAGCGCGCCGGGGAGCTGAAGCACAGGACGATGGAGGAAGGCGCCCCTTCGGAAGGGTTGTTGGCGCGTCACGATGGTTTCGGCCTGACGGCGACCCTGCATCAGGACGGCGAGACCCTCGCTGGCGCCTGGCATTTCGGGCCGGATGATCCGGTACGTCAGTCGCTGCTAGACATCTTTTGCGACATTCTGCCGGGCCTGACTGTGCTTGAGGCTGCAGACCACGGCGTTCACCGCCTTTTGACGGCCCTGTCGGACGGGCGTTCAGGGCGACCTGTTGCCGGGATTGCTCTGCCGGGCAATGCGGATGTGCTGTTCTCGACGCCG
>CAIUZX010000044.1 GCA_903903715.1 uncultured Caulobacterales bacterium | reverse complement strand
GGGCGGCGCATTCTCCACACTGGCGACCTCGGCACCGCCTCAAAGCTGAAGGTGGTGACCAACTTCCTCTGCACCGCGCACCTCGTGGCGCTGGCCGAAGCCCTGACCACCTGCAAGATGGCCGGTCTCGACATGAACACGGCCTATGAGGCGATCCGCATCTCGTCCGGCAACTCCTTCGTGCACGAGACGGAGAGCCAGGTGATCCTGAACGGCAGCCGCGACATCAACTTCACCATGGACCTCGTGATCAAGGACGTGGGCCTGTTCGACAAGATGGCGCAGGAGCTGAACGTGCCGCTGGAAATGTCGCCGCTGGTGCTGAGCCTCTTCAAGGAAAGCGCGGCAAAGTACGGCCCCCGCGAGTTCTCGCCGAACATCATCCGCCGCTATGAGGAGCCGTGCGGCGTGAAGGTGCTGGGCGTCGGCTTCCCCGCCGAGATGGTGGACGACGAGCCGGAAGAGCCGGGCTACGAAGTGTCGGTTCGCCGGGCATGACCACTGCGGGCGCGGGCGGCTTCGTGAGCTGGGCGGAGCGGGCGGCGAAGCTGACCTTTCAGACCGGCCTCTACATCGACGGCGCCTATGTGGCGGCGGCGGACGGCGCGACCCTGCCGGTGGTGAACCCCGCGACGGGCAAGGTGGTCTGCCAGCTCGCCTGCGGCGGGGCGGCGGATATCGAGCGCGCCGTCACGAGCGCCCGCGCGGCCTGGGACGACGGTCGCTGGCGGCGCATGGCCCCCCGCGACCGAATGGCCGTCTTCGCCCGCTTTGCGCAACTCGTGGAAGACCAGGCCGAGGACCTTGCCCTTCTCGAGACGTTGTCCATGGGCAAGCCGATCACCGACGCCCTGACCATCGATCTCCCCGAGACGGTGGTGACCATCCGCTACTTCGGGGAGTGCATCGACAAGGTCGCCGGCCAGGTGACCCAGACGGTGCACGAGGCGACGCACATGGTGATCCGCGAGCCCCTGGGCGTCGTCGGCGCCATCTCGGCCTGGAACTATCCGCTTCTGATGGCGGCGTGGAAGATCGCCCCGGCGCTGGCGGCGGGCAACTCCGTGGTGCTGAAGCCGTCGGAGCGGGCGGCGTTGAGCCCCTTGAAGCTCGCCGAGCTCTTCGTCGAAGCGGGCGGTCCGCCGGGCGTCTTCAACGTCGTCAACGGCCTGGGCGCCGTGGCGGGGGAGGCGCTGGCGCTTCACGAGGGGGTGGACAAGATCAGCTTCACCGGCTCGACCGCGACGGGCAAGCGGCTGATGATCTCGGCGGGGCGCTCCAACCTCAAGCGCGTGTCGCTGGAGACCGGCGGCAAGAGTCCCCAGATCTTCATGCCGGACCTCCCCGACTTCGACGTCGCTGTGGAGACCGCCGTGCGCGGCATCTTCGATAATGCCGGGCAGGTCTGCAATGCGGGCTCGCGCCTGCTGGTGCACGAGGACCTGAAAGACCGGTTCGTCGAAGCGTTCGAGCAGAAGGCGAAGGCGCTTTACGTCTCCGGCGATCCTCTCGATCCCGCCACCAGCCTTGGCCCCCTCTCAAGCCACGCGCACCGTGATCAGGTGCTGGGCTGGGTCCGGCGGGGCGTGGAGGAGGGGGCAAGGCTCGCCTTCGGCGGCGAGGGGCCTGCCAACAATCCGGACGGCGCCTACCTCACGCCCACGCTGTTCGTTGACGTGACGCCGGACATGGCCGTGGCGCGGGAAGAGATATTCGGCCCCGTGGCGGTGCTGCTGACCTTCCGCACCGAGGAGGAGGCGATCGCGCTCGCCAACGACACCATCTACGGCCTCGCCGCCAGCGTGTGGACGTCGGACGTCAAGCGCGCCCATCGCATGATCAAGGCGCTGCAGGCCGGGGTGGTCTGGATCAACTGCTTCGGCGACGGGGACATGACTCAGCCCTTCGGCGGCTACAAGCAGTCGGGCAACACGCGGGACAAGTCTATGGCCTGCATGGAAGGCTACATGCAGTCGAAGTCAGCCTGGTTCAATTTGTCCTAGAGCAAAATCCGATCTGATTGGATCGGATTTTGCTCGTAACCTATATAATTAGAGCATTTTCTTCGACGAACCGGTGTCCACTTCGTCGGAAAATGCTCTGGGCGCGGGGATTACGCCCGAGGATCGCGCGGCCTCACTGCGGGCCCAGTCCATGAAGGCGCTGACGCGCTTGAGGTCCATCAGCTCCCGGCGGCAGATCAGGCCCCAAGCGCCGGGGCACACGGCGCGATGCGCCACGGGCCGCACCAGACGCCCGGCGGCGAGGTCGGCGTCCACGAACGGGCCGTTGACCAGGGCGACCGCCTCTCCGCTCAGGGCGATCTCCAGCGCCACGGCGACGGTGTCCACACTGATGTAAGCCGGCCCGTCGCCCAGGCTCTGTCCCGCAGCCTCGAACCATGTGTTCCAGTTCCGCTTTTCGGAGTGGGTCTCGACCCTGGGCGCCGAGCGCAGGTCCTCGATGGTCGGGGCGGGGCCCAGCCGCGCGGCGAAGGCGGGAGAACAGACCGGATAGAGGGCGTACTCGAACAGGGGCTCCCAGTAGAATTTTGCGGAAGGCGCCGTCTCGCAATAGACCAGTCCGACATCGGCGTGCACCTCGTCAAACTCCCAGTCCGGCGTGCAGGTGTTCAGGGTGATGCGCACGTCGGGATGCGCCTCGGCGAACCGCACCAGCCGGGGGGCCAGCCAGCGGATCGAGGCGGTGACATAGGTATGCACGCGCAACGGCTTGTCGGTGGCGTATCGGTGCGCAGCCTCTACCCCTTCGATCAGGGATTCAAAAGCGGCGCGGACGTAGGGATAAAGGACGCGACCCTCCTCGGTGGAGACGATCCGGCGGCCCTCCTGCACAAACAGGGCGACGCCTAAGGCTTCTTCGATCAACTGAACCTGATGGCTCACGGCCGGGTGGGTCAGGCAAAGTTCGTCCGCAGCCTCCCGAATGCTCTGATGCCGGGTCGCGGCCTCAAAGCCCTTGAGGGATTTGAGCGGCGGCAGTTTGCGCAGGTCGATCCGATTGGTCATGGGTCCTCGCAACGCGTGCGATCACAGAGAGTCCAGATGCTCTGTTCGGTAAATTATTTTGACGCATATTCGCTATGCGTCAGGATGTCACGAGCGCAAAAAGACCTAGGCGCTATCGTCGGACCGGATCAGGTCCGCCGCCTTTTCCGCGACCATCGTCGTCGGGGCGTTGGTGTTTCCCGAGGTCACGGTCGGGAAGATCGAGGCGTCGGCGATGCGCAAACCTTCGAGCCCGTGCGCTTTCAGGCGCGGGTCCACCACGTGGCGGGTCGGGTCGGGACCCATGCCGCAGGACCCAACGGGGTGGTAGACCGTATCGGCCCGGTCGCGGAAATCGGCGAGCAGATCCTCATCCGTCGCGACCTTGGGACCTGGGATCAACTCCTCCACGAACACCGATTTCAGAGGCTCGGCGGCGGCGAGCTGACGCAGCAGGCGAGAGCCCGTCACCGCATCCTCGATGTCTTTGTCCGTGGACAGATAGTTCGGCTCGATCAGCGGATACTCGAACGGGTCAGGGGAGGACAGGCTCATCCGTCCCCGGCTGGTCGGACGGCACGCGTTGAACGACAGCAACACCGCCGGAAAGGGGTCGGGGTTGAGAAGCCGCCGCTCGGACAGGGGTGTCTGCGTGTAGCTGACCGGGCTGAAATAGAGTTGCAGGTCGGGGCGCGTGAGATCCGGCCGACTACGGATGAAGCCGCCCGCCTGATTGACGCTCATCGACAGGGGGCCGCCCCGGTCCCACAGATAGCGCAGACCCGCCAGCGCCTTGCCGTGGAAGGGACGAAGCTCATTGTTCAAGGTCGGCCGGTTGGTCTTGTAGAAGTAGGAGACGGCGAGGTGGTCCTGGATATTGCGACCGACGGCGGGGGCGTGATGGCGCACGGGGATGCCCAGCGCCTGAAGATCGGCTCCGTCGCCGACGCCGGACAGCATCAGGAGCTGCGCCGAGCCGATGGTTCCGGCGCAGAGGATCACTTCCCGCCGTGCGGAAACCGTCTGCTCCACGGCCTGGCGGCGGTACGAGACGCCAGTGGCGCGGGCGCCGTCGAAGGTGAGGCCCGTCGCTTGGGCGTGGGAGATCAGTTTGAGATTCTTGCGCTGTAACGCCGGCCGCAGATAGGCGTTGGCGGTCGAGGCGCGCAGGCCGTCCCTGGTGGTGATCTGATAGAGGCCGACCCCTTCGCCGGACGGGCCGTTGAAGTCATCGGTGCTCGGAAAGCCCAGCGTCTGGCTCGCCGCTATGAAGGTCTGGCAGAGCGGATGGGCGAGACCCGTAAGGTCCGTGACGCGCACCGGCCCGCCGCGGCCGCGATGGCTGCGCGGACCGCCATCGAAATCCTCCGCCCGCATGAAGTAGTGCAGGACGTCGTCAAAGCCCCAGCCTGGATTGCCGAGATCCTTCCAGTCGTCGAAGTCCTCGGGCCGACCGCGCACATGCACCATGGCGTTGATCGAGCCGGATCCGCCGATCACCTTGCCTCTGGGCCAATAGCTCTCGCGTCCGTTCAGGCCCGGCACGGGTGCGGTGTCGTACATCCAGTTGATGGAGGCGTCGAAATAGGTGCGGCCATAGCCGATGGGAAGCTGAATCCAGATTGTCCGGTCGCTCCCGCCCGCTTCCAGGAGCAGGACGGATACGGACGGATCTTCGCTCAGGCGGCTCGCCAGTACGCATCCGGCGGTGCCTGCGCCCACGATCACATAGTCGAACGCATCCATCAGAGAACTGGCGTCCCGGTCATGTCGAGGTGCAGCATCGACCCTTCGTAAGGGTGCGCCCGCGCCACCTCCTCGTTCAGCTCGACCCCAAGGCCCGGCTCGTCCGACGGGATGACGAAGCCCGCCTCGAACCTGATGGGTTTTTTGAGGATCTTGGCGTGGAACCCGCCCCAGTCCTCGATGCCTTCGAGGATCAGGAAGTTCGGCGTGCAGGCGGCGAGCTGGATGTTCGCCGCGCCGACCACCGGGCCGCAATAGAGATGCGGGGCGATCTGAACGTGATAGCACTCCGCCATCCCGGCGATCTTCTTGGCCT
>CAIUZX010000043.1 GCA_903903715.1 uncultured Caulobacterales bacterium | reverse complement strand
TCCTGCGACAAGCCTCGTTCACGGCGCAGTCGGCGAAGGTTTCCTGCAAAGGTTTCTCGGATGTCCACGATCGCGAGAAGATCCATTTGCAGAGTATATAACCACGGAGTATTTTCAACATTCCGAGCGGTTCGATGGAGATTCGCGTGGATGTAGGACCCTTGAGAGATCCGATTGACCCTCAAGTCGGAGGGGATGCGCACTACTGTCGTGGTGGCGCTTCACCGATGGGCGGCCTCGACGCACGCGGGGCTACTTGGTCCCATCAGTGGGGTCAGGCGCACTCAGCGATCGCGGGGGGAGGGGTAGTGCGATGAGCAACCTCCTCAACGAGGATCCTGTGAGCGGCGTGTTGGTGGTCGACGACATCCTGATCGACTTTGAAATTCCCGTGCCGCTCTGGAACGCCATGAGACGCCAGCGCAATGCCGGCTTCGATTTTAAGTCACCAAGCCTCAGCAACCTCATCACGGAGCACCTGACTGACCTTCTGAGGTTTCAATTTCGGCCTCCCAGCGAGGGGCAAATGACGTTTTCGCAGGTGATAGCCGTGGCTTTGAATCTCGAAATCCCCATTGAGGCGCAATTGAGCGCCGCGGAGGCTCAAAGGTTCATTTCGCAAAACGTGAAGGACTTCTACGCCCATAGAAATGTCTATGGGCGGCGGCGCTGGGGTCGGTTCTAGGTCAAACAGCGCAACGTCGTCGTCAGGACCTTTGGTCTCGCTGGCTGAGGCGGAGACATCGTCGGCCGTTTGGCCGAGTCCGAATCGTCCAGGCTTCCGGACGACTTGGGTTCTCGGGTGCGGCCATACGCCTTGTGGATGTATTGCAATTGCAAGACAGTCCGACGTCTAGGAGACTTGCTTATGGCTTCCACGGTTCCCGTCCAAACGCGCATAGACGCTGGTGTCAAAGAGCGAGCGAGCCTCGTGCTCGACAAAATGGGCCTCACCGTTTCTGACGCCGTTCGCATTCTGCTGACGCGCATCGCCAACGAAGGCGCTTTACCGGCTGGCCTCACGACGGATGCCGCCGCGCATGATGCGTGGTTCCGCGCCAAGGTGCAGGAAGCGCTAGACGACAAGCGTTCAGCTATCCCGAATGAAGATGTGGAGGCCCACTTCGAAGCGCGTCGCGCCAAGGCGAGGAACGCAACCGAGGAGCAAGCGTGAGACTTGAGTGGTCTGCATTTTCGTTCGCCGACAGAGAGAGCATTTTCGACGACATCGAAGCCGATAGCCCTCGTGCAGCCATCGCGGTCGATGACGCCATAGCAAAGGCGGCGCGACAGCTGATTGATTTCCCCGAGAGTGGGCGGATCGGTCGCGTTGCGGGGACCCGCGAGCTCGTCGTTTCTGCGTTACCCTACCTCATAGCCTACACGATCCAAGGGGATGTCGTCCGAATCCTGCGTGTGCTCCATAGCGCGCAAAAATGGCCAGATGACATGTCCAACTAGGTTGGAGGGCGGAGACGTTGTCGTTGGCGTGCAAGTCCAAGTTCACCGAGTGCCAGCGGCTCGCGATGGTTGGCGGGGCGGGGCTTTCTGCGCCGGTCGCGCGGGCGTTGCCGCCGAGTTGGGCGGTTCCGGAACAGATGGCGGCGGCGACGCTGCATCTTGATCGCTGGCAGGCGGGGGCGCGGTTGATCGCGTCGGTCAGCCCGGCGGGGTGGGCGATGATCGAGGACAACGCTCGTCTTGAGAT
>CAIUZX010000042.1 GCA_903903715.1 uncultured Caulobacterales bacterium | reverse complement strand
GTGGAGGCGGAGCTGAAGCGCATCGGCCACACGCTGCAGCCCCTCGACATCGTGCTGGTCAACACCGCAGCGGGCATGGCGCTTGGCGACCCGGACTATGTGAACAAGGGCTGCGGCATGGGCTATGAGGCGACCATGTACCTGCTCAAGCAGGGGGTGAAGGTCACCGGCACCGACGCCTGGAGCTGGGACGCCCCCTTCAGCCATACCGCGAAGAAGGTGGCCGAAACGGGGGATGCAAGCCTGATCTGGGAGGGGCACAAGGCGGGACGCGACATTGGCTATTGCCACCTCGAAAAGCTGCACAATCTCGAGGCCCTGCCCCCCTTCGGCTACACGGTCGCCTGCTTTCCGCACAAGGTGAAGAAGGCCTCCGCCGGCTGGACCCGGGCCGTCGCGATCTTCAATGACTGACAAGATAAAAATCGCCGCCTGCGCGCTGATGGCCCTTGCGCTCGCAGGACCTGCTGGGGCCGATGCGCTCGATGACGTTCCGGAGCTGAAGATCGTAACCTATCCGGTGTCGGGAACGGACGCGGCATCCCTGCGCCGCTCGATCCTGTCTCAGCGGCGGATCGATACTAAGACCGGACAGGCCTTCGACGCCTTCACCCACTGGCAGGTAAGCTGGAGCTGGTCGGGCGACGGCCACGGCCGCTGCGACCTCTCGTCTGTCAAGGTGTCCTTTCACGTCGAGGTGACCCTGCCCGCGCTGGAGCATCCGGAGCGGCTTCTGGCGGATGTTCTGCAACGTTGGAACGCCTATCTGTCCGCCCTGCGCCGCCATGAGGCGGGGCACGCTCGCCACGCCTATGACGGTGTCGAGGGCATCCGACAGGCGGTGAGCCAGGGCGACTGCGCCCACGCCAACGACCGCGGCCGGGCCGTCGTGCAGCGGCTGAACCAGTTCGACATCGACTATGACCGGGACACCCAGCACGGCATCCTGCAGGGAACGATCCTGCCCTGATCGGCGCGCGAAACCACAAGACAGTTGTGGAAAAGCCTCAGTCGCTGGCAAGATCGACGCCTGTCGACCTGTGGGCGCAAAGACCTGCGGCGACGGGAGGAGACCTGACCATGTCCAAAACCATTCGCCCGCTCATCCTCAGTCTGCTAGCGACGGCGCTCTTCACCGCGCCCGCTCGCGCTGAGGAGACGCCGGACCAGCGTGCGGCGAAGACGGTGCAGGCGATGACCGCCGACGAGCGCCGCCAGCTCACCCACGGGATCATGGCCGTGCCAATCTTCGGCGCCCCCCTGCCCGCCGACGCCGTGCTGGGCGCGGGCTTCGTGCCAGGGGTGAAACGGCTGGGCGTGCCGAACCTGACCGAGACGGACGCCAGCCTCGGCGTCGCCTACCTGATGGGCGCCCGCCACGACGGCGCGACGGCCTTGCCCTCCGGCATGGCGCAGGGGGCGAGCTTTGACCCGGAGATGATGCGCGCGGCGGGGGCTGTGATCGGGGCGGAGGCCAAGGCCAAGGGCTTCAATGTCATGCTGGCGGGCGGCGTGAACCTGATCCGCGAGCCCCGCGGCGGGCGCACCTTTGAGTATCTGAGCGAGGATCCGCTTCTGAGCGGCCGTCTGGGCGGCGCCTCGATTGCGGGCATCCAGTCGAACCACATTGTCTCGACGATGAAGCACTACGCGCTGAACGGACAGGAAACGGCGCGGAAGAACGCCGACGTGAGCATCTCCGACGCCGCGGCGCGGGAGAGCGACCTTTTGGCCTTCGAGATCGCCATCGAGGACGGTCAGCCCGGTTCCGTCATGTGTGCTTACAATCTTGTTAATACAGTTCACGCTTGCGGCAGCCCGTACCTCCTCGACAAGGCCCTGAAAAAGGACTGGAGCTACAAGGGCTTCGTCATGTCCGACTGGGGCGCGGTCAGCGGCGTCGGCGATGCGATGGCGGGCCTCGACCAGCAGTCGGGCCAGCAGCTCGACAGGAAGGTCTATTTCGACAAGCCGCTGGCGGAGGCCGCTGCGAAGGACGCCAAGGTCGCCGCGCGGGTGGACGACATGGCCAGACGGATCGTGTCGGCGCTCTACGCCGTGGGCGCCGACAAGGACCCCGCGGTGAAGGCGCCCATTGATCTCGCGAAAAACGCCGCTGTGGCGGAACGGGCGGCGCTGGAGGGGATCGTGCTCTTACGCAACACGGGCGTCCTGCCCCTCTCCGGGGCCGCCAAGTCCATCGCCGTGATCGGCGGCTATGCGGATGTGGGCGTCCTGTCCGGCGCAGGCTCGTCGCAGGTGCAGGGCGAAGGCGGCCCCTCGGCCAGCGTGCCCCACGGCGGCGAGGGCCTGTTCGCAGGCGTGCTCACGGAAAACTACCACCGCTCCTCCCCCCTGAAGGCGATCCGCGCCCGGGCGCACGGGACCAAGGTGATCTATCGCGACGGGCGTTACGTCTCGCAGGCGGTGGAGGCGGCGAAATCGGCCGACGTCGCCATCGTCTTCGCCACCCAGTGGCAGTCCGAAGGGCTGGACCAGCCCGACCTTGGACTGCCCAACGGACAGGACGCGCTGATCGCCGCCGTCGCCGCCGCCAATCCGCACACCATCGTGGTGCTGGAGACCGGCGGCCCGGTCCTGACCCCCTGGCTCGACAAGACCGCCGCGGTGCTGGAGGCCTGGTATCCCGGCGCACGGGGCGGCGAGGCCATCGCCAGGATCCTGTTCGGAGAGGTCAGCCCGTCAGGGCGTCTGCCCGTCACCTTCCCGGCGGATGTCGCGCAACTGCCAAGGCCCAAGGTCGACGGCATGGCGACGACGGAGCCCGACTTCACCGGCGTCGCAGGCGGCGCCGTCGTGCCGGTGAACTACGACATCGAGGGCTCGGACGTCGGCTATCGCTGGTTCGCGCGAACGGGCGCGAGGCCCGCATTCCCCTTCGGTTTCGGCCTCTCCTACACCAGCTTCAGCCACGGGCCATTGAGCCTTGCGAAGACCAAGGGCGGGCTCATCGCCACCACCCATGTGCGCAACACCGGCGCGAAGGCGGGGGCGGATGTGGTCCAGCTCTACCTCACCGACCGGGCGGGCAAGCCGACCCGGCGTCTCGCAGGCTTCCAACGCGTCGAGCTGCAACCTGGCGAGGACAAGGCTGTGGAGATCCGCATCGAGCCGCGCATCCTCGCCGACTGGGCGGGGGACGGCTGGGCGATCACGCCGGGCGCGTATCGTTTCGCTATCGGGACGGACGCCGAAACGCTGGGGGAAAGCGCCACCCTCGCCCTCCCCGCCCGCCGCCTGAAGCCATAAGGCGCGGCCTGCATTGACAGGGACGCGGATTGAGATGATATTTTGGCATTTATAATGCCAATTTAGCGCGAAAGAGCCGCCAGTGACACGATTGAGAGTCATCCTGCTCGCCGTCGTTCTGGTCGCAGGCCTCGTCCTGTGCGGGCTGTGGCTCAAGCGCGGCGAACTCG
>CAIUZX010000041.1 GCA_903903715.1 uncultured Caulobacterales bacterium | reverse complement strand
CGTCCGCTCCGCCGCCGACCACAGGGCGCCCGAGCTTCGCAGCTGCACAGGCCGTCCGTTCAGCCGCAGCCACAGGGCGCCGCAGGGCGAGGGCGCAAGCTCCAGCCCCGCCTCGCCAGACGGTTTGCGGGCGGCGGTTGCGGTCATCCCGCAAGCTCCTTAGGCAGCATGCTGAGGTCCATGGCCTCCTCGATCAGGTCAGAGGCCTTGTCCGCGAGAATCGCCTCGGACGCCAGACCGAACACCGGCTCCTTGCCGATCTCCATGAGGAGCGGCGCGGCGAAGGGGCTGACGCCGGACAGGCGCACGGGGCGGATCTTGCCCTTCACCCGCTTGAGCAGGCGGGCGAGGCGGCTGATGTCGATCAAGCCGGACAAAGCTTCGCGCCGCGCGCAGTCGAGCAACAGGTGGTCCGGCTGGTGGCGGCGCAGGGTGTCGTAGATCAGGTCGGTCGAGAAGGTCACCTGCCGCCCGGTCTTCTTCAGCCCCGGCTGACGCCGCTCGATCAGGCCCGAGAGCAGCGCGCACTGGCGGAAGGTGCGCTTCATCATGAAGCTGTCGTCGAGCCAGGCCTCGAGGTCGTCGCCCAGAAGGTCCTCCTCGAACAGGGCGTCGAGATCGACCTCGTCCAGCGGCAAGCGCGACCACACGGCCAGCGCATAGTCGGTGGCCACGAGCCCCAGCGGCTGACGGCCCAGCCGCTCCAGCCGCCGCGCCAACATCTGGCACAGGGTCGCGTGGCAGACCCGCCCGTCAAACGGATAGGCGGCGAGGTAGTAGCGGTCGCCGCGGCGGAAGGTCTCCACCAGCATCTCGTCCTCGGTGGGGATCAGGCTCTTGCGCGCCTGGATGTCCAGCCACTCGCGGACATCGTCGGGCAGGTCCGCCCACTGGCTGCGGTCGGCGATCATCCGGCGGACCCGGCGGGCGAGGTGAGAGGAGAGGGCGAACTTCGAGCCGCCCCAGCTCGGCGCCCGCGCCTCCGCCCCCGGCGGGGCCGGGGTGACGATGGCGTTTAGCCCGTCCACCGTGCGGAAGGTCCAGACCTGGCCTGCGAACAGGAAGGTGTCGCCGGGGGTGAGCATTTCGAGGAAGCTCTCCTCCATCTCGCCGATCTTGCGCATGCCCTGCCACTGACCGCCGCGAAGGGCGCCCGTGCGGACCGTCAGCATGGGGATCTCGATGATCGCCCCGACATTCATGCGGTGATGCTGGATGATCTCGGCGTTGCGCGCGCGAAAGAAGCCTTGGGCGTCGCGGACAATACGGCGGAAGCGGTCATAGGCGGACAGGGCATAGCCGCCGTCGGAGACGAAGCTCACCACCCGGTCGAAATCGGCGCGGGAAAGGTCGCGATAGGCCCCCGCCCGCCTCACTTCCTGATAGAGGGCGTCGGGATGGAACGGGGCGGCGCAGGCGCAGCCCATGATGTGCTGGGCGAGGATGTCCAGCGCCCCGTCATGTGGCGGATCGGGGTCGAGGTCGTTTTCCGCAACGGCGGCTCTGGCCGCCTGACACTCCAGCATCTCGAAGCGGTGGGCGGGGACCAGGATGGCGCGGCTCGCCTCGTCCATCCGGTGATTGGCCCGGCCGATGCGCTGGATCAGCCGCGCGGAGCCCTTGGGCGCGGCGAGCTGGATGACGAGGTCCACAGAGCCCCAGTCAATGCCGAGATCCAGCGTCGAGGTGCAGACCACGGCGCGCAGCTCCCCCCTCGCCATCGCCGCCTCCACCTTGCGCCGCTGCTCCGCCGCGAGACTGCCGTGGTGCAGGGCGATGGGGAGGTTGTCGTCGTTGAGATCCCACAGAGCCTGGAAGGCGATCTCCGCCTGGAAGCGGGT
>CAIUZX010000040.1 GCA_903903715.1 uncultured Caulobacterales bacterium | reverse complement strand
TGAAAAGCTGAGCGTCGGCCTCGCCGTCCGTTACGAAGACTACAGCACCTTCGGCGGCACCACGGTCGGCAAGTTGAACGCCCTCTACAAGGTGTTCGACGGCTTCTCGATCCGCGGAACGATCGGCACGGGCTTCCACGCGCCGTCGCCGGGCCAGTCCAACGACGAGATCCTGACCACCACCTTCGTGGCGGGCAATCAGGTTCAGGTCGGCACCTATCCGGTCGGCAGCGCCATCGCGAAGTACTACGGCGCGACCACGCTGAAGCCGGAAGAGTCCAACAACTTCGGCTTCGGGTTCGTGGCCAAGCCGATGCCGGACACGCTGGTGACGGTTGACGCCTACAGCATCGACGTGACCTCGCGTCTCGGCATCTCCACGACTCACAACGTGACCGCGGCGGACGTCGCGGCTCAGCCGGCTCTGGCGGCGGTCGGCGTCGGCGGCGCGGTGACCTTCTTCACCAACGCCTTCGACACCCAGACCCGCGGCCTCGACATCGTGGCGACGCACAAGGTCAACGATGTGATCGGCGGTCGTCTCAACCTGACCCTCGCCTACAACTACAATACGAGCGAAGTGACCAAGCGCGACCCTGCGGTGATCACGGACGATCAGGTGATCGACATCAAGCACCTGGCGCCGAACCATCGCGTCGTCCTGACGGCGAACTGGTCGCGGGGCCCGTGGACCGTCAACGCCCGCGAGAACTACTACGGCACCTGGAAAGACGAGAATGACTATCCGGGTCAGAAGTTCGGGGCGAAGTCCACGACGGACATCGACGTGAGCTACGCCCTTGCGGAGCGTTACACGATCACCCTCGGCGCGACGAACATCTTCAACACCTATCCGGACAAGATCGCTCAGTCCTCGTCCAACAATGTCTACCCGGTCACGGGTAGCCTGGATAACGGCTCGGTCTATCCGCGGAACGGCGGTCCCTTCGGCTTCAACGGCGGCTTCTGGTACGTCCGCCTGCAGGGCAAGTTCTAAGGTCCAGCCACTCGGCTCTAACGAGAAGGGGCTGCGGTTCGCCGCGGCCCCTTTTTCTTTGGGCGCGACCTCGCGGAGATCTTGCGAGAGGAACATCGAAGCGCATCGCCATTGCCGCCGTTCCATCCCATACTCAAGGAACTGATTCGGTTTTGGTCAGAGAAAGCCCCGGTGCGCTAGCCCATGCAGAAAACCATGACGGTCCTGTTGTCGGGGGGGTACCTGTTCTTCGCCCTCGCGCTCGCCGCCCTGTTCTGGCGGGCGGAGGCGGGCTGGGGCGCGGGCGCAGCGGTGCTCGTGGGCGCTCTGGGCCTCGCCTTCAGCGTCCACAACATGATCGCCCGCGGCTCGTCCTTGAGCGACCTGCGCAAGGAGTTGGCAAGTCTGCGAGACGCGCACGGCCTGTTGACCGACCAGCTTGAGGAAACCCAGGCCGCGATCGAGATCCTGTCGGACAGTCTGCACCGGGAGACGGAGGCCAAGGCCGAGGCCCTGACCCACGAGGTGCGCCTTCTGGAAAGTCTGGTCACCAAGCTCGGCGACACGCTCGACGAGGAGTTGGCGGCGGTCCAGACCCGCGCCTCACAGGCGCCCGCAAGCGCCTACGCCCCGACCTATGCGCCCCGCGATCATCAGGCGACGCTTCTGATGCACACGGTGCGCGAAGCCCTTTCCGAGAACCGGGTCGACCTCTACCTCCAGCCCGTCGTCAATCTGCCTCAGCGGCGGACGATGTATTACGAGAGCTATACCCGCCTGCGCGATGAGAGCGGCCGGGTAATGATGCCCGCAGAGTACCTGACCGCTGCGGAAACCGGCGGGATGATCTCCTCCATCGACAACATGCTGCTTTTGCGCTGCGTGCAGATCGTGCGCCGCCTGTCCAAGGCCGAGCGCAAGATTGGCATCTTCTGCAACGTCTCGCTGGCGAGCCTGGGCGACGAGACCTTCTTCCCGCAATTCCTGGAGTTCCTGACCCAGCACCGAGACCTCGCGGGGTCGCTGATCTTCGAACTCGGCCAGGAAAGCTTCGAGATGCGTGGCGCGGTTGAGACCCGCAACATGGCGCGACTGGCCGAGCTGGGCTTCCGCTTCTCGATCGACAAGGTCACCGCCCTCGATTTCGACTTTACCGACCTCGCCAGGTCCGAAGTGAAGTTCGTGAAGGTGTCCGCTGAGGTCCTGCTGACCCAACTTCTGGACGACCACGCCCGGTCGATGGTGCCGGCGCTGAAGGACCTGCACCACGCCGACTACGCCGCTCTCACCCGCCGCCACGGGATCGAGCTGGTCGCGGAAAAGATCGAGCATGAACGCCAGGTGGTGGACATTCTGGATCTCGAGGTCGGCTTCGGCCAAGGCCGCCTGTTCGGCGAGCCGCGCGCCATCCGTGACTCCGTGCTGGCCGACGCTCCCCCGGTCGTTGCAACGCCGGAAGGGGCGCCCGTCGCGGGACCGGTAATCCGCAAGCCCAACTGGCGCCGCGTCTCGCGCTAAGCCGCACTCAACCCTTCAGAAGTAGAGCACTTTTCAAGGGAAAACCGGTTTCCAGCCCTTTGAAAATGCTCTAACCCACCCTCATGACCGCCCCCGCTACGATCCCCGGCCTGTCCGCTATCGCCGATCGCTATGACGCCATCCTTTGCGATGTCTGGGGCGTAATCCACAATGGTCGGGAGAGTTTTCCCGGCGCGCTGGACGCCCTGGTCCGCTTCCGCGCGCAGACCGGCGGGCCGACGGTCCTGTTGTCCAATGCGCCCCGCCCTGCCGAAGACGTGAAGCACCAGTTGCGCCGCCTACAGGTCGCAGACGAGGTCTATACAGGCTTTGTCACCTCCGGTGACGCAACACGGGCGGAGCTGATGCGCCGCGCACCGGGGCCGGTCTGGATTGTCGGCGCAGAACGGGATCTGCCTCTATACGACGGGATCGAGCTCGATTTCGTGGATCCCCACGCGGCGGCCTTCGTGTCCGTCACGGGCCTTGCCGACGACGAGACCGAAACGCCGGAAGACTATCGTGCAGCGCTCGCCATCGCCGCAGCGCGGGGCCTGCCGCTGGTCTGCGCCAACCCGGACCGGGTGGTTCAGCGGGGGGAAAAGCTGATCTATTGCGCGGGCGCGCTGGCGGACCTCTACGAGACCCTGGGCGGCGAGGTGCTCATGGCCGGTAAGCCCTATGCCCCGATCTACGAGATGGCCTATGCCGAGATCGACCGGCTGGCCGGTCGTCAGATCCCCAGGGATCGCATTCTCGCCATCGGCGACGGCCTGATCACGGACGTCGCGGGCGCTCAAGGTCAGGGGCTGGACTGCCTGTTCATCGCGTCCGGGATACACGCCGGAGACAGCTTCGGCGCCGACAGCGGGCTCGATCCTGCACGGATCGGCGCGCTTCTTGACCGCGCAGGGCTTGCGGCAGCCTACGCCATGCCGCATCTGGTCTGGTGAGGGGCCATGTCGCCGCTTCACATCGTTTTCATTCCGCGGAGGCGCGCCGCATGACGTCCGGCTGCTATTTCGAAGATCTGACCATTGGCCAGACGGTCAGCCGCGCGCACGTCGTGACCGACGCCGACATCCGCGCCTTCGCCGACCTTTCAGGCGATCATAATCCGGTGCACCTTGACGAAGCCTTCGCCGCGACCACGCCCTTCAAGGGTCGTATCGCCCACGGCATGCTGTCGGGGGCCTTCATCTCCGCCCTGATCGCCAGCGATCTGCCAGGTCCGGGAACGATCTATCTGTCTCAGAGCCTGAACTTCCGCCGTCCGGTGAAGATCGACGATCCTCTGGAAGTCCACGTCACGGTCACGGCCCTTGATGCGGACAAAGCGCGGGTGTCGCTGTCCACGGTCTGCACCGTCAACGGCAAAACCGTGGTCGAGGGTGAGGCCACGGTGATGGCGCCGCGCAGGCCGGCGGCGTCGTGAGCGAGGGACGATGAGCGGTCACTCTCGCGGGCTGAGGGTTGTCGAGCGCTGGCGCGACCTCGATCCGGCGGACACCGGGGCGGCGGTGGCGCTCGGGAATTTCGACGGCGTGCATCTCGGCCACCGGCAGGTCATCGCCGAAGCGGCGCGGGCGGCGCAAGCGCGCAAGCTGCCGCTAGGCGTCATCACCTTCGAGCCGCATCCCCGCCGATGGTTCCAACCGGATGCCCCGCCCTTTCGTCTGATGACGCAGGACCAGCAGGCGCGCGCCCTGGGCGCCATGGGCGTCGACATCCTCTATCGCCTTCCCTTCAACGCCGAGATGGCGCAACTGACCGACCGCGACTTCGCCGAGCAGGTGCTGGCGAGCGGCCTGAAGCCCGCGCATGTCAGCGCCGGCTTCGACATCACCTTCGGCAAGGGCCGCACGGGCTCGCCGGAACGCCTGGCCGAGCTGGGGGCGGAGCTGGGCTTCGCCGTATCGATCGCGCCGCGGGTCGAAGGCGTCGGCGGGGGCAAATGCTCCTCCACCGAAGTGCGTAACGCCATCGAGGGCGGACGGCCGGAAGACGCAGCCCGCTTGCTGGGTCGCCCCTTCGCCATTGAGGGCGTGGTGGTGCATGGCGAGAAGATCGGTCGCACCATCGGCTTTCCGACGGCCAACATTGCATTCGGGGACTTTGTCCGTCCGGCGGAAGGCATCTACGCCGCCCGCACGCGATTGCCGGATGGACGGGAAATCCCGTCAGTCGCCTATATCGGTCGCCGGCCGACGGTGAACGGCTCAGACAGCCGGCTCGAGGTCAACCTGTTCGACTTCGATGAGGACCTGTACGGCCACACACTGGATGTGGAGCTGATCGCCTTCCTGCGGGGCGACGAGAAGTTCGCCGATCTCGCCGCCATGACCGCGCAGATCGCCAAGGACTGCCAGCGCGCCCGGGAAATCCTCGTCCCCGCCTGGTAATCAGCCTTTCAGGCTGCGTAAGGCGAGCTCATGCCGCCAGGCGGCGATGTCGGAGAGGACGGCGTCGAGGGCAGTCTGCAGCGGATCCAGCAAGGCCGCCCGGGCGCCGGGGCTGGCTTCGGCTTGAACCTCCGCCTCACCGCACGCCCTGGCCAGCGCCTGCGCCCCGATCCCCAGGGCGGCGCCCTTCATCGTATGGGCAGCGTCGCGCCAGCTGGTGGCGGGGGCGTTAGGGGCGAGCAACCGCATCCACAGGGAAGACTGCTCCACAAAGATGCTCAGCACCTCTTCGGTCAGATCAGGATCGGCGCCCGTGTAGGTTTCGAGGTGGGCGAAGTCGATCGCGCCGGAGAGATCCCGTCTCGCCATGAACTAGAACTCCTGCCAGTCGCCATCCGTCTCAGCATCCGCCGCCGGCGCGCGCGCGACCGCAGCATTGGCTGCAGCGCGGGCCTGTGGTCGCGCCGCTCTGTTCAGCACAGGCCTCGTAGGTGCGCGAGTCGCACCCGACGTCGCGCTGGCGCCAATGTTGAACTGCGACAACAGACGGGTCAACTCCAGGGTTTCCGAGGCCAGGCTATGGCTGGCGGCGGTCGATTGCTCGACCATGGCCGCGTTCTGCTGAGTGACCGTGTCCATCTGATTGACGGCTGCGTTCACCTCATGCAGACCGCCCGCCTGTTCCTGCGCCGACGCCGCGATCTCGTCCACGAGCTCTGCAATCTCCAGCACCTTGCCGACGATCCCGGCCAGGGCCTGGCCGGTGTCGCCCACCAGCTTCACGCCGGTCTCGACTTCCTGGCTGGACGCCGAGATCAACGACTTGATCTCCTTGGCCGCGTCAGCCGAGCGTTGCGCCAGCGCGCGGACCTCGGAGGCCACCACGGCGAAGCCGCGACCCGCGTCCCCTGCCCGCGCGGCCTCGACACCGGCGTTGAGCGCCAGAAGATTGGTCTGGAACGCGATTTCGTCGATCACGCCGATGATCTGGCTGATCTGGCGCGCGGAGGTTTCGATCCGCGCCATGGCCGACACAGCGTCCTGCACCACCATCCCTGAGTGTTCGGCGTCAGTCCTGGCGGTCCGGACCGTCTTCGAGGCCTGCTTGGCGCCTTCGGCGGTTCGCCGCACGGTGGCGGTGATCTCGTCGAGGGCCGCGGCCGTTTCTTCAAGGCTGGCGGCCTGTTGCTCCGTCCGGCGGGAGAGGTCATCCGCCGCGGCGCCGATTTCCTCGGCCCCCGCGCTGACCCCCTGCGTGCTGGCGGCGACCCGGGACATGATGGACTGAAGCTGTTCCATCACAGCGTTCAGATCGTGGCGGATCGGCTCATAAGCCTCGGAAAACGGCTCTCGAAGGCGATGGGTCAGATCTCCCGACTTCAGCATCGAAAGGGCGTCGCCCAATGACGCAACGACGTCTTCGGTCACCTTGGCCTGATCGTGGGCGATGGCTTCAAGACGCGCCTGCTCGGCCTGGGCTGCGTCCAGATATTCCGACAGGACGATATCCATGTCGACCATCGCCGCCTTGAACACCGAGGCGATTGTCGCTTTGAGCTCTTCGGGACCGGAATTTCCAATCCTTAAGCCGGCCAGGCCTTTCGGCCAGGCCTCATCGATCGCGGATCGCATCAGGTGCTCGATGATGACCGTGTAGGCGCCGATGTACAGGTTCGGCGGCAGTCCGATGCGGGAGTGCATCTGACCGACCCGCTTGGCGCCCTCGCGATAGCGCTCGTCCATGTCGCCAGACGCGAGCATGCTCCAGTGACGGATCTGGGCCTCGAGCGCCTTCTGCATATGATTGTCGTCGCGGAAATAGGCTCTGGCGACGGGAGTCCGCCGCACCCGGTCGTAAAACGCGTTGAGCGCAGGTCGCATGATGCGTTCGATCAACGGCTTTTGTTTGCGAAGATGCGCTCGCGCTGTCGAGTCCAGTCCCATGAAATCAAGGCGCTGATTGAAATTGTCGGACATGGCGGCCTCCGAAAACACGCCCAAAATGGGCGAATTTCGTCAGTTGTCCGCCTAAATTTCCTTCTGAACGGTTAACGCCCAAAGAATCGATATGATCTTGCGGTATTTGCCCCCCAGTGATGGGGCGCCCCCAAGTTGTGAATGCGAATTCGAGTTCAAAATACTGCAGTATTTATGCAGCTATATATCTGAATTGCTGAAAACGATTTCAAAAATGAATGAGAAGCCTGTCAGAAAAAATCGCAATCGCCGTCGATGGCGCCCGCGTCCTCTGTGGTGACAGTGGCAGCTCCGGAGAGACGCTGGGCGAGACTGGCCAGCAGCAAAAGATCTGCAGCACTGGTTGGATCCACCCGCCACTCCGGATCAAGAGATGGGGTGAGCGCGATCAGAAAGGTTTCAAGCGCCTGAAGTCGCTGCACGACGGCGTCCAGAGCCTGTCCGCGCACTAGGGCGTTCGCATCCGGCATGGCCAGGGGATCGCAAAGAAGCGAGCCCACCAGATCCTGCAGGCTATCCGCAGCCCGGGCGAGCTCGGCGACTTCCAGGGCGATGGACCCCATGATGTCCGCCAGTCTCGGCACGTCTTCGTCGATACCTAAGTCGACGGGCATATCCGTACGGTTCGCCTGAGCTTGTCCGGTCATGTCAAAACAACTCCAGGTCGCCGACGTGGGCGTTGGCGGCAGGTGCGGGCGCAGGACGACGCTGTTCGGCCTCGAAGACCGACGCGCCCTGCTTCTCGACGAACAGATGACGGACGCGGCCGGACACGGGCCAGAAGAGGATCCGGCGGGCCTGTTCTCCCCCGAGACTCGAACTGACGATCGGAATGCCTTCGCGCTGCAAAAAACGCTCCGCAAACAGAGCGTTCTGGCGACCGACATCGGTGAGACCTGACACCATACGCGCGCCGCCGAAGATCTTCGCCTCAAGCCGCTCCCGCCGAGCGCCGCGGGCCAGAAGTCCGTTGACCAGCAGCTCCATCGCGTGAACGCCCGCGCGCATCTGCTCGGACCGCCCATCTTCTCCCGGCAGCAGGAAGTGGTTCATGCCGCCGACACCGGACACGGGATCTCGCATGCATGCTGCGACGCAGCTGCCCAGCAGGGTCTGCAGCACGGCGGTGGGGTCGTCCGTCACCAGGAACTCACCCTGAACGATCAGGATCCTGTGCTCTACGCCAGGTGTCGGAGCTGCGAGTTTCAACCGCGCGCCCCCGTCTAGGTCAGCGTACCGACAACCGCCTCGATCTTCTCCTTCAGCGTCGCAACGGTGAAGGGCTTGACGAGATAGTTGTTCACGCCGAACTGAACGGCGCGCTGCACCAATTCCTTATCAGCCCGGCCGGTCAGCATGATCACCGCCGTCTTCGAGATGGGCGGGTGAGCGCGAATGGCGCGCAGGAGCCCCAGGCCATCGAGTTTGGGCATATTGAAGTCGGTGATGACGAGGTGCGCGGGACGGGCGACCAGTTGGCGAAGGCCCTGTTCGCCGTCGGCGGCTTCATCGACCTGATTGACGCCGAGCTGCTGAAGGCCCGAGCGCACAAGCGAGCGGATCGTCATCTGATCATCCACGACGAGGACCGAAAGAGAAGATGCAACAGGCATGATTCAGCTCTCCACGGAGACATGATTGCAGCTGGACAGGATCGCGCTGCCGATCCGTTCCAGACTGAGTTGCTTCTGAGCGGCGCCGATCTCCATGGCGACCTTGGGCATTCCGTACACGACGCATGAGCCTTCATCCTGGGCGATGGTCATCGCGCCAGCCTGTCGCATGGCCAGGAGTCCCTTGGCGCCATCGCGCCCCATCCCGGTCAGGATGGCGCCGACGGCTTTGCCGCCGACAACTTTGGCGACGGAATGAAACAGGACGTCCACGGATGGCCTATGGCCATTCACCGGCTCGCCGTCGATCAGCTTACAGCGCAGTCCTCCGCCCCCCACCACTTCCAGATGAGTCGCGCCGCCGGGGGCGACATAAACCCGTCCCGTTTCGAGGGGCGCGCCATCGTAGGCCTCTTCCACCGTGGCCGCGGTGGATCGATTCAGTCTCTCAGCGAAGCTGCGCGTGAAGGTTCCCGGCATGTGCTGAGTAATAACCGTGGGCGGACAATTCGCCGGGAAGCGCGAGATGACGGCCAAGAGGGCTTCCACCCCGCCGGTCGAAGCGCCGATCGCGACGAGGCGGCCGTTTGTACGAAACCCGGTGTCTGTCGGTGGCGGCGCAGGCCTTGGCGGCGCGTTACGCCCCGCGTTGGAGGCCAGGGGCCGAAGGCGCGCGCCCGCCGCCGCCTTGACCCGCTCAGGCAGGCCTGAAAAGGCCGAGATGGCGTCACCGACTCCGCCCGCAACGGGCTTGCCGACACAGTCGACGGCGCCGAACTCAAGCGCCGTAAGGGTTGCATCGGCGCCCGCCTGAGTGAGCGTGGAGATCATGATCACAGGCGTCGGGCGCAGGCGCATGATCTTTTCGAGGAAATCGAGGCCGTTCATGTTCGGCATCTCGACATCGAGGGTGATCACGTCGGGATTGAGCGCCTTGATCGCCTCGCGCGCCTCCAGCGGATCTCCCGCCTGCCCCACGACGTC
>CAIUZX010000039.1 GCA_903903715.1 uncultured Caulobacterales bacterium | reverse complement strand
CCGGCCTTGTGTCCTTCCCAGATGAGGCTGGCGTCTCCCGTCTCCGCCACTTTCTTGGCCGTGTGGCTGAAGGGGGCGTCCCAGCTCCAGGCGTCGGTGCCGGTGACCTTCACCCCCTGTTTGAGCAGGTACATGGTCGCCTCATAGCCCATGCCGCAGCCCTTGTTCACATAGTCCGGGTCCCCCAGCGCCATGCCCGCTGCGGTGTTGACCAGCACGATGTCGAGGGGCTGCAGCGTGTGGCCGATGCGCTTCAGCTCCGCCTCCACCTCCGCCGCCGTGACCACGTGGCCGTCGGGAAGGTGGCGGAAGTCGAGCTTCACCCCAGGGCGGAAGCACCAGTCCAGCGGCACCTCGTCGATGGTCATGGCCGGCGCGCCGCCGTCCTGCGTCGGGTGGAAGTGCCACGGCGCGTCGAGGTGCGTCCCGTTGTGGGTGGAGAGGGTGACGATCTCCGCCGCCGCAAAGCCCTCGCCGCCGGGATAGGCCTCCGCCGGGACGCCGGGGAAGTAGAACCCCGCCTGAGGTAGGGTCTCGCGGTGGGTCATGTACTCGATCTTCGGGCGCATGAAGGGCGGGTCGGTGATGACCTCGTTCTCCAGCAGGATCGACAGGTCGACGATGCGCATGGCCTTGTCTCCTTAAAAGCGCTGGGCGCCGTCGAGGCGGATGGTCGTGCCGTTGAGGAAGTCATTGTCCACGATGTGGGCGGCGAGCTGGCCGTACTCGTCGGGATCGCCCATGCGGCGGGGGTTCGGCACCATCGGCCCCCAGTGCGCCTGCGCCTCTTCGTCCGTCATGCGGGAGGAATAGGCGAAGGTCAGGAAGGTGCCCGGCGCAATGGCCATGACGCGGACGCCCAGCGGCGCGAGGTCACGGGCCACCGTCAAGGTCATGCCGATGATGCCCCCCTTGGCGGCGGAATAGCCCGCCTGTCCGGGCTGGCCCTCATAGCCCGCGATGGAGGCGGTGTTGATGATCACGCCCCGCTGGTTTGACGTGAGCGGTTCGTTGGCGGCCATCGCCTCCGCCGCCTGGCTGGTCACCGCAAACGCGCTGATGAGGTAGATGTTCACCGCGTGGGCGAACTGGGAAAGGGGTAGGCGCTGGCCCTCCCGGTTCACCGTCCGCCGCGGCCCCTTCGAGCCGGGGGCGGGCGGGCCGCCATGCACCACCACTGCGGCGCGCAGGGGGCCGAGGCCCACCGCGGTCTGCACCGCGTTTGCTATCGAGGCCTCGTCGGTGATGTCGGTGTGCACATAGACCGAGCCGTTAGCGAGCTCTTTCGCCAGCGCTTCGCCCCGCTCGGCGTTCACGTCGGCGATCACGACCTTGGCGCCCCGCTCAGCCAGACGGCGCACCGTCGCCATGCCAAAGCCGCCGGCTCCGCCGGTCACGAGCGCTGATGCGTTGTGCAGATCCATCTTCCCTTGTCCTTCCCATCGGCGGCTCGTCTGTTGCGGCCGCGCTTCGACGGTGAGCTTACCGCGTTGGCAGGCGTCGGCAATCCGTCCCGCGCGGCGCCCTCAAGGGTGACGCAGCGTCGGGCTTGGCGGAGCGGGGCGAAGACTGGCAGGATCGGGCTCAACACCCAGCAACACCTTTGAGGAAGGCGAACGCCCATGACCTATGACGACGTCGTTACGGGGCGCCGCAGCATCCGCGGCTATCTGCAAAAGCCTGTGCCGATGGCGGTGATCCGCGAGGTGATTGATCTGGCCATGCGCGCGCCGTCCTCGCTGAACACCCAGCCCTGGAACTTCTACGTCGTGGCGGGGGCGCCCCTGGACCGCATCCGCGCGGGCAATACAGAGCGCAATCTGGCGGGCGTGCCCCACTCGCGGGAGTTCCGCACCCAGGGCGAATATGCCGGCGTCCACCGGGAGCGGCAGGTGGAGATCGCCAAGCAGCTCTTCGGCGCCATGGGCATCGCAAGAGAGGACAAGGCCGCGCGGCAGGACTGGGTCCTGCGCGGCTTTCGGCAGTTCGACGCGCCGGTGTCCATCGTGGTGACCTATGACCGCTCCGTACACGGCGGCGATATCGCCCCCTTCGACTGCGGCGCGGTGGTCAATGCGCTGGTCAACGCCGCCTGGTCACGGGGCCTGGGCTGCGTCATCAACAGTCAAGGCATCATGCAGTCCCCGGTGGTGCGCGAACATGCGGGCATCTCGGACGATCAGGTGATCATGATCTGCGTCGCCATGGGGTATCCGGACGATAGCTTCCCTGCCAACGCCGTGGTCTCGAAGCGAAAGTCCGTAGACGAAGCGGTGACCTTCGTTGGTTTCGAGGAGACCGTGGAATGAGCGGGGAGATCACCCTTCGCTCCATCGGCCATGTGCGGGGCGGGCGCGTCGAGGCCGTCGACGACGACTGGGGCGCCGTCCGCGCCACCATCGCCCTCGACCCGGAAAGCTTTGGGCCTGAGGCGCTGGCCGGCCTTGCCGATTTTTCTCACCTGGAGGTGCTGTTCTATTTTCACGGCGTGCCGGACGCGAAGATCGAGACCGGCGCCCGCCATCCGAGGGGGCGGACCGACTGGCCGCTGGTCGGCATCTTCGCCCAGCGGGGCAAGAACCGGCCGAACCGGCTGGGCCTGTGCGCGTGCAAGATCCTGTCGGTGAGCGGTCTGAACATAGAGGTGCAGGGCCTCGACGCCATCGACGGCACGCCGGTCCTCGACCTCAAGCCCGTGATGCGGGAGTTCCTGCCGCGGGGCGAGGTGACCCAGCCCGCCTGGGCGACGGAGCTGATGCGCGACTACTGG
>CAIUZX010000038.1 GCA_903903715.1 uncultured Caulobacterales bacterium | reverse complement strand
GGTTCCGAGCTGAGATAATGATGTTCTCGCCGAGATAGATGCGGATGGTTCCGACCTCCACCTCATCGGTTTCGAACTCTTTGCAGATGTCCGACAAAATCGCGCAGAACGACCCGTCTGCGATCTGATATCGCGGCTGACCCTCACTGGCTGACAACAGCTCGACCACGTAAGGCGGCAATCCGGCGGAGTCGGCGAGCCAACGCAGGGTTCGTTGATCGGCTAGGTTCAGATGCAGCCAGCGAAACCCGGACTTCGGCGCGGCCGGCGCGTCCACCAGAACTTCCGGGCTCAAAGACACGACTCGATCCGGACAGCAATCATAGCCCCAGATCAATCCTGGCGCCCGCACGGATTCGAGCAGCCCGTGTGTTGTCGCTTGCGTCATGTGGCCCACCCCGCTTCCGAGCGGAAGGAGCCGTGCCGCCCGGAACTTGTCAATCGCCAAGTCCCGGGCGCGCTGGTCGAGCCTTAGATCAGATCAAATCGGTCGGCCATCATCACCCGCGTCCAGGCCGCGGCGAAGTCGTGCACGAACCGCGCGCCTGCATCGGCCGCCGCATAGACTTCCGACAGGGCGCGAAGCTGGGCGTGCGATCCGAAGACCAGATCGACGCGGGTGGCGGTGAAGCGCACCTCTCCCGTCTTCCGCGTCACGCCCTCATAGATCCCCGGACGGCCCTCCGCCGGCCGCCAGGCGAAGGCCATGTCGAGGAGGTTGACGAAGAAGTCGGTGGTCAACACGCCCGGCCGGTCCGTGAACACGCCATGCGCTGTGGCCCCGGTGTTGGCCCCGAGCACGCGCAAGCCCCCAACCAGTGCGGTCATCTGCGGTGCGGTGAGGCCAAGGAGCTGAGCCCGGTCGACCAGCAGCGCTTCGGGCGACAGTCGACGCTCGCCGTTCGCATAGTTGCGGAAACCGTCGGCCACGGGCTCCAGCGCCGCGAACGAGGCGACATCGGTCTGTTCGACGCTGGCGTCGGTGCGGCCCGGCGCGAAGGGAAGGGTCAGGCTCACCCCCGCGGCGGACGCGGCCTGCTCCACGCCCGCGTCCCCGGCGAGCACGATGAGATCGGCCAGCGAGATCGCCTTGCCGTCTGTTCGCGCGGTGTTGAACGCGGTCCGCACCGTTTCCAGGACGCCCAGCACGCGCTCAATCCGCTCCGGATCATTGACCGCCCAGTGCTTCTGCGGATCGAGGCGCAGCCGCGCGCCATTTGCCCCGCCGCGCTTGTCGGAGGTGCGGAAGGTTGAGGCCGAGGCCCAGGCGGTGAAGACGAGATCCGAAACGGACAGGCCCGTCGCCAGCACCTTGGCCTTCAGCGCCGCCACGTCCGCAGCGTCGACCAGGGCGTGATCCACGGGCGGAAGGGGGTCTTGCCAGATCAACACTTCGGAGGGGACCAGGGCGCCGAGATAGCGGGCGCGGGGGCCCATGTCCCGGTGGGTCAGCTTGAACCAAGCCCTCGCAAAGGCGTCCGCGAACTGGTCGGGATGTTCAAGGAACCGCCGAGCAATCTGCTCATACGCCGGGTCGACGCGGAGCGCGAGGTCGGAGGTGAGCATCGACGGGACGTGACGCCGTTCCGGATCAAAGGCGTCGGGGACGGTCCCGACGTCCTGACCGTCCTTGGGGCGCCACTGGTGCGCGCCGGCGGGGCTCTTCGTCAGCTCCCACTCATAGGCGAAGAGGTGGGTCAGATAGTCGTGGCTCCAGCGCACCGGGGTGGTGGTCCAGGTCACCTCGAGCCCGCTGGTGATCGCGTCGGCGCCCTTGCCGGAGCCGAACCCGCTCGCCCAGCCGAGGCCTTGCGCCTCGATCCCGGCGGCTTCCGGCGCTGCGCCGATGAGGCTTGCATCCCCCGCGCCATGGGTCTTGCCAAAAGTGTGCCCGCCCGCGATCAGGGCGACCGTCTCCTCATCGTTCATCGCCATACGCGCAAAGGTCTCGCGGATGTCCCGGGCCGAACCGAGGGGGTCGGGAACGCCGTTCGGGCCTTCGGGATTGACGTAGATCAGGCCCATTTGAACGGCGGCGAGGGGATTTTCGAGCTCACGGTCGCCGGTGTAGCGCTCATCGCCCAGCCACTCGCCCTCAGAGCCCCAGTAGGTCGCCTGATCCGGCTCCCACGTGTCCGCGCGGCCGCCTGCGAAGCCGAAGGTCTGAAAGCCCATGGACTCCAGCGCAACATTGCCCGCGAGGATCATCAGGTCGGCCCAGGAGAGGCTCGCCCCGTACGTCTGCTTGATCGGCCAGAGCAGGCGCCGCGCCTTGTCCAGATTGACGTTGTCGGGCCAGCTGTTCAGCGGGGCGAAGCGTTGCTGGCCTTGCCCCGCGCCGCCGCGGCCGTCGGCGATACGGTAGGTACCAGCGCTGTGCCAGGCCATGCGCACGAACAAGCCGCCATAGTGGCCGAAATCTGCGGGCCACCAGTCCTTTGAGTCGGTCATCAGGGCGGTGAGGTCTGCGGTGACTGCATCGAGATCAAGGCTCGCAAACGCCTTGGCGTAGTCGAAGTCCGCGCCCAGCGGGTTCGACGCCGCGCCATGCTGATGCAGCACCGACAGATCGACCTGGTTTGGCCACCAGTCCTTGTTCGTGCGGCCGCTGGCGGCTTGCGAGGCGGCGCCGTGCGCGACGGGACATTGGCCTTTAGCGGGGGCGTCGAGAGTGGCGGTCATCTTGGGTTTCCTCATCGAAGGGAGCGATTGAAGAGACTTTTACGTCCGCCCATTTCATCGGAGAAATTTATAATATTTTTAATTGGAATAGAAAAATACGATGCGTACATCCCCGGATTGCGAAGTGGCCGCCCGGCGCCTAAGCTCCCCGAAACGGAGCGCATGATGCTCGTCTACAATATGGCGTTGAACGCCGTCTGGTTGATCTGGGCTTTGAGCTGGTTCGCCGCAGCGTTCTGGTCAGCGCCAACGTCGGTTCGCAAGAAGACTGACGTCTTTACGTTGAAGCGGGTGTTCCTCGGG
>CAIUZX010000037.1 GCA_903903715.1 uncultured Caulobacterales bacterium | reverse complement strand
GGATCGGCGGCATCGGCATGAGCGGGATCGCGGAGATCATGCTGCGCATCGGCTATACGGTGCAGGGGTCTGACGCGAAGGCGTCCGCCAATACCGAGCGTCTGGCGGCTCTGGGGGCGAAGATCTTCATCGGCCATGACGCCGCCCACGTGGCGGGGGCTTCGGCGGTCGTCTATTCCACGGCGATCAAGTCCGACAATCCGGAGTTTGCGGCGGCGCGGGAAAAGCGCATCCCTCTGGTTCGCCGGGCGGAGATGCTGGCCGAGCTGATGCGCCTGCAGTTCTCTGTGGCGGTGGGCGGCACGCACGGCAAGACCACTACCACCTCCATGATCGCGACCCTGCTGGATGCGGGCGGCATGGATCCGACTGTGGTCAACGGCGGGATCATCAACGCCTACGGAACCAACGCCAAGGTCGGCGGCGGCGACTGGATGGTGGTGGAGGCGGACGAAAGCGACGGCTCGTTCCTGCGGCTGAAGTCCACGGTCGCGGTGGTCACCAATATCGACCCCGAGCACCTCGATCACTACGGCGACTTCGAAGCCGTGAAGGAGGCGTTCCAGGCCTTCGTCGAGAACATTCCCTTCTATGGCTTTGCGGCCGTCTGTCTCGATCACCCCGAGGTGCAGGCCCTGACCGCTCGCGTCGACAACCGGCGACTGGTGACCTACGGCGTCAATCCGCAGGCGCAGGTTCGCGCGACCAATGTGCGCATGGGCGCCGACGGCGCGACCTTTGACCTGATCCGCGCGCGCGCAGGCGCCGAGCCGGAGACCGAGGCGGAGCTGAAGCTGCCGATGCCGGGTCGTCACAACGTCTTGAATGCGCTCGCAGCCATCGCGATCGCCCGGGAGCTCGGCGTGCCGATGGCGGCTGTGCGCGAGGGGCTGGCCAATTTCGGCGGCGTGAAGCGGCGCTTCACCACGACCGGCGTCGCCCGCGGCATGCGCGTCATCGACGACTATGGGCACCACCCGGTGGAGATCTCCGCCGTGCTGAAGGCGGCGCGGGACGTGCAGGACGCGACGGGGGGCAAGGTGGTCGCGGTCGTGCAGCCGCACCGCTACACCCGCCTTCGCGATCTCTTCGAGGACTTCTGCGCCTGCTTCAACGACGCTGACACGGTGATCGTCGCCGATGTCTACTCGGCGGGCGAAGCGCCTATCGAGGGTGTGGGGCGCGACGCGCTGGTCGAAGGCATCCGCAGGTTCGGTCATCGCCGCGCCCTGCCTTTGGAGAGCGTGACGCAGTTGCCGCGTCTCATCGCAGAGGAAGCGACGTCCGGCGACCTGATTGTTTGCCTCGGCGCGGGGGATATCACCGCTTGGGCCTACGCCCTGCCGGGACAGCTCGAGGCTCTGGGATGACGACAGGCGCGGCCATCGAGGGCGGATGCCAGTGCGGCCAGGTGCGTTACCGTCTGGCCAGCCGCCCCAGCCACGCGCATTTCTGTCATTGCCGGATGTGCCAGAAGGCGGTCGGCGGGCCCTTCGCCGGCCTGACCTCCGTCCCGACCGGGGATCTTTCCTGGATCAGGGGGGAGCCGGGCTGGTTCGCGAGCTCCAACCTCGCACGGCGACCGTTCTGCCGGGACTGCGGCACGCCGCTGGGCTTCCAGTATATCGGATCGGGCCGGATCAACGTCACCATCGGCAGTCTCGACGATCCCGAAATAGCCCCAATTGAAATCCACTACGGCGTCGAGGCCAGACTGTCCTTCGTACGGATCTGCGATGAGCTGCCGCGGGTCAGGACGGCGGACGACCCGGACTCGCCGGTTTCGCTGACAAACCTTGTTTCTCACCAGAAAGACCGAACATGAGCTGGCGCGACCAATTGCCGGAGGTCGCAGGAAAACTTGTCCGCGACGAAAGTCTGGCGCCCTATACTTGGCTGCGTGTCGGAGGTCCGGCGGACGTCTTGTTCCTTCCCGCTGATGAGGCGGACCTTCAGGCCTTCCTGCGCGCCCTTGACCCTGCGGTTCCTGTGACGGCAGTCGGCGTCGGCTCCAATCTTCTCGTCCGCGACGGCGGGGTGGAGGGCGTGGTCGTCCGCCTCGGCAAGCCTTTCGCCGATGTGCGCCGGATGGATCAGCACCGCATCTACGCCGGCGCGGGCGCCCTTGACGCTCAGGTGTCGCGATTTGCAGCGGAGGCGGAGCTCTCGGATCTTGAGTTCCTGACCGGCGTGCCGGGTTCGGTCGGCGGCGCGCTGACCATGAACGCCGGTTGCTACGGGTCCGAGATCAAGGACGTGCTGGTGGAGGCCTACGCCGTCACCCGGCAGGGCGAGCGGGTGATCTTCTCGGTCGAGGATCTGAAATACGGCTATCGCTATTCCGCGACGGCGGCCGAGCATGAGCTGATCTTCACCGGCGCGTTGTTCCAGGGCTCCCGAGCCGATCCGGACGACATCTTCGCCCGCATGGCCGAGATCACGGCGTCCCGGGAGGCCAGTCAGCCGGTCCGCGAGCGTACCGGCGGCTCGACCTTCAAGAACCCGCATCCCGACTCCGCCTGGAAGCTGATCGATGCGGCGGGCTGGCGGGGCAAGCTGTTCGGCGGGGCCATGTTCTCCGAACAGCACGCCAATTTCCTCATCAATACCGGGGAGGCCACCGCGGCCGACCTCGAAGGCCTCGGCGAGGCCGTCCGTGCGGACGTGGCCGAGAAGCTCGGAGTCACGCTCGAGTGGGAGATTAAGCGCATCGGACGGCCCTAACCGCTACTGTTAGCCGCCGCCGCTGCTTGAAGGAGCAAGGTCCCATGACCCCAGATCAGAACGGACCGCTGGCCGGTCGCCGCATCGCCGTGCTCATGGGGGGCATAAGTCCTGAAAGGCCGGTCAGTCTGGTCTCCGGCCGCGCCTATGCCGACGCGCTGAAGCGTCTCGGCGCCGAGGTGCTTGAGGTGGATGCGGGCCGGGATCTCGCCGAAATGCTGGCCCGCCTGAAGCCGGAGGTCGCCGTCAACGCGCTGCACGGCGCCTGGGGGGAGGACGGCTGTGTGCAGGGCGTGCTGGAGACCCTCGACATTCCCTACAGCCATTCCGGCGTGCTCGCCTCGGCGCTGGCCATGGACAAGGCCAAGGCGAAGGCCGTGCTGGCGGCGGCGGGGATCCGCGTGCCCGGCGGCGGGCTGTTCAACCGTCACGTCGCGGCGGCCGATCATGTGATGGCGCCGCCCTATGTGGTGAAGCCGAACGCGCAAGGCTCGTCCGTCGGCGTGTTCCTCGTCTTCGAGGGCGCCAACCGCCCCCCGCAGGAACTCGCCGCCCCGTCATGGACCTTCGGCGAGGAGGTGATGATCGAGCCCTACATCGCCGGCAAGGAACTCTCCGTCGCCGTGATGGGAGATAAGGCGCTGGCGGTGACCGACATTGTGCCCACGGCGGGCTTCTACGATTTCGAGGCCAAGTACGGGGAGGGCGGCTCGCAACACGTTATCCCCGCTGACATTCCGGATCACGTTCGCGAGCGGGCGATGCGCACCGCCGAGGCCGCGCACGCCGCATTGGGTTGCCGAGGCCTTACCCGAAGCGACTTCCGTTATGACCCTGTTAAGGACGATCTGGTTTTGTTGGAGGTGAACACTCAACCCGGGTTTACGCCCACGTCGCTCGCACCCGAGCAGGCGGCGTACTGCGGAATTGAGTTCGACCGTTTGGTGCTTTGGATAGTGGAGGACGCCGGATGCCCGCGATAGTGCGAGGCGCCACAACGCGGAAGTCGGCAAAGCCGAAGGCCTCGTCCAAGGCCGCTGGAAGCCGTGCGCGTCGCGGTTCGGCGGTCTATGGTGCGAGCGGGCGTTTTGCGGGCATTCCGCCGAAGACGGCGGCGATCGCTACGGCCGGGATCGGCTGCGTGTTGACGCTTGTCCTGCTGACGACCGGCGGCCGCGGTCAGGCGGTGGTGGATCGCATCGGCCACGGCCTCGACAACAGCTTCGCCTCCGTGGGTTTCGCGGTGCGGGAGGTCAAGGTCGTCGGCGCGTCGCCTGAGGCGGAGCCGCTCATCCGGGCTGCGGTCAACCTTCCGGAAGGCGCGCCAATTCTGGGACTGAACCTGGCGCAGTTGCGCGACAAGGTGGCCAAGGTGGGCTTCGTCCAGTCCGTGCGCGTCGAGCGCATGCTGCCTGACGTGCTGACCGTCAATGTCGTTGAGCGACGTCGGGTCGCGGTCTGGCAGCATCTCGGTCGCCTGAGCGTGATCGACCCCGCCGGCCGCGTGATCGCTGAGACTGACGCGCGACATTTCACAGACCTGCCGCTGGTGGTGGGGGAGGGGGCGGATTCCGCCGCCGCCGCGATCCTGCCGCTGATCCAGGCCCGCCCCAGTCTGATGAGCCGGCTCTGGGCGCTGGTGCGCGTCGACAACCGGCGCTGGGACCTTCTGCTGCGCAATCAAAGCCTCGTCCAGCTGCCCGCCGAGGGCGAAGAGGCGGCGTTGATCCGGCTTGATCAACTTGAGCGTGACGCCGGGGTGCTGAGCCTTGGCGTGCCGCGCATCGACCTGAAGACCCCGGATGTGCGGATCCGTCCGCGCGAGCTGGTGGCGAACCCGACGTCGACCGTCGCCACGGCGACGACGGCGGGCTGAAGACGTGAATGACGGCGGCCGTCGCCAGAAGGCGGGGGCCGGGATCTTGATCTGGAGGGCGCCTGCGCCATGAAGCGAACAGTAGATCGACGGGAAAGCGGCCGTAAAGGTGTGGTGGCGGCGGTTGATCTGGGCGCGTCGAAGGTCGGCTGCTTCATCATGAAGCCCGAAGGCGTGAACCGCGAGCAGCGGATCATTCAGGCGTCGGGCGTGGCTCATGTCCGGTCCCGTGGCGTGCGCGGCGGCGTGGTGACCAGCGTCGACGAAGCTGCTGAGGCGATCGCTCAGGCGGTCGAGCAGGCCGAAACCATGGCGGGCGTCAACGTCACCGGCGTGGTGCTGACCACGGCGGGCGGACAGATCGCCAGTCACCGGGTGAGCGCGGCGGTGTCCCTGGGCGTGCGGCCTATCGGGGATCATGACCTGTCCCGCTGCATTCAGCTGGCGCTGGCTCAGGCCAGACTGCCCGGCCGTCGCATCATCCACCTCTTGCCCATCGCCTGGGCCGTCGACCGGCAGGCGGCGGTGCGCGATCCGCGACACCTGCATGGCCGCGAACTGGCGCTTGAACTCCTTGTGGTCAGCATGGCCGAGACGGCGTTCGCCACGCTGGGGCACTGCGTCGAGCTGGCGCACCTGCATCTGGAGGGCGTGGTCGCCGCGCCGTTCGCCTCCGGGCTGGCTGCGCTCCAGGACGATGAGCTGGATCTCGGCGCGATCTGCATCGACATGGGCGGCGGGTCCACCTCGACCGCTGTCTTCTCTGGCGGATCGCTGATCCACGTCGACACGCTGACCGTCGGCGGCGCCCACGTCACCAACGATATCGCCCGCGGTCTCACGACGACTCTGGCGGGCGCCGAGCGGATCAAGACGCTGCACGGCTCGGCCATCGCGTCAGCCAATGAAGATCGCGAAATGGTGGAGGCGCCGCCGCGAGGCGATGATCCCTCCGCCGAGCCGGTCACCGCCCCGCGCTCCCTGCTCAAGGGCGTGATCGCCCCGCGGGTGGAGGAGACGCTAGAGCTCGTCCGGGATCGCCTGAAACAATCCGACGTGCGGACTCCCAGAGGCGCAGGCGTGGTGCTGACCGGCGGCGCGAGCCAGCTGGCCGGTGTTCGCGAGCTCGCCGTGCGGGTTTTCGACTGTCCGGTGCGCCTCGGACGACCGCGCCGCGCGCCGCATCTGGCGGACTCAGCGGCGGGGCCGGCGTTCAGCGCCGCAGTGGGCGTTCTGCAGCGGGCCGCCTTCGGCCCTCGTGAAGCCGTGTCGGACCGCTCCCTGGCGGCGCGGCCAAAAGAAGAGCGGGGGCAGGGCGAGCGGGATGTGCTGTCGCGCGCCGCGGGATGGTTGCGCGCGAACCTGTAATGTTCCCCTTGCGGACGGTCGTCGTTTTCGCGCAGCCAAGACGTGCGCGGTCGATTCCCGCGCGTTTCGCGTGAAAAAATTGATTTGTGTTCGAACTGAGCGCTTCTGCTTTTGCCGAATCCGGCTAGCACTGGGCATGTCACGCGGATGTGTCCGCAGGCGGATTTCGCCGAATCAATAATTCCCCAATAAAAACATTAATTTGCTGGCCAGATCACTGGATCAGACGGCGACTCGCGGTAAGAACGTTTACTGTCACTTAACTATAAATGCCTTGTTATCGGCTGATCGGTTGTGCGGCCCGGGACGGTTCCCGGAGGAGCGCAAATCAGGAGGCCGTCGGTCAGGATATGAAGCCCATGGCGATTTCTCTGTCGGCGCCGCGCGCCACCGAACTCAAGCCCAGGATCGTCGTTTTCGGCGTCGGAGGGGCCGGCAGCAATGCCGTCAACAACATGATCGACGCCGATCTGCAGGGGGTGGAGTTCGTTGTCGCGAACACCGACGCCCAGCAGCTTCAGTTCGCCAAGACGGACCGACGCATCCAGCTCGGGGTCACGATCACGCAAGGGTTGGGCGCGGGCGCCCACCCTGAGATCGGCACCAGCGCCGCCGAGGAGTCCATCCCCGAGATCGAGGAGCATCTCGAGGGCGCGCACATGGTGTTCATCACCGCCGGCATGGGCGGCGGGACCGGCACGGGCGCTGCGCCGATCATCGCACGGGCGGCGCGGGAACGCGGCATTCTGACCGTAGGGGTTGTCACCAAGCCGTTCCACTTTGAAGGCCGTCATCGGATGCGCCTCGCCGATCAGGGCGTGGCGGAGCTGCAGCGGGTCGTGGACACGCTGATCGTCATTCCGAACCAGAACCTGTTCCGCATCGCCAACGAGCGCACCACCTTCGCCGAAGCCTTCGGCATGGCCGACCAGGTGCTGCATTCGGGCGTGCGCTCGATCACGGACCTGATGGTCCTGCCGGGTCTGATTAATCTCGACTTCGCTGACGTCCGCACGGTGATGACCGAGATGGGCAAGGCGATGATGGGCACCGGCGAAGCCACGGGCGAAGACCGCGCCCTGATGGCCTCGCGCAACGCCATCCAGAACCCGCTGCTCGACGAAGTCTCGCTCAAGGGCGCCAAGGCCGTGCTGGTCAACGTGACTGGCGGTCTCGACATGACCCTGCTCGAAGTCGACGAAGCGGCCAACGCGATCTCTTCCGAGGTCGACGCCGAAGCCAACATCATCTTCGGCGCCGCCTTTGATCCGGAGCTCGAGGGCCGCATCCGGGTGTCGGTCGTGGCGACCGGCATGGACGCCGCAGCGATGCGCGCCGTCGATCCGGTCCCGCAGCGCACCAACACCTCGCCGCCGTCGGGCGGAAGCCGCACAACATCGCTTCCGCCGCTGCGCGCCACGGAGCCGGTCCGCACCGCAGAGCCCGCACGGTCGCCGGAGCCTGTTCGCGCGGTGCAGGAGCCTGCGCGCCCGGCTGCCGTCTACCACGCTCCGGCGCAACAAGCGGCGCAGATCCAGTCGGCGCCGCCGCCGACCTTCTCTGCGGCGGATTCCTACACGCAACGCAATGAACCCGCCGAGCCGCGGATCATCGAACCAGCGTCCCTCCGCCGCGAGGAGCCTGTGTCGCAGCCCATGCAACCGGCCGCGCGCATCGTCGATCCGCTGGCGGCTGAGGACGGCGATGAAATGTTCATCGTCCGGCAGACTCTGCCGCCGAAGCTTCGCGCCGACACGGTGACCGGGCGCACCTACAGCAAGCCGGGCCAACCGCCCCTGCCGGATCCCCGCGCTCCGGAGCCCAAGAAGTCGGGTTGGCTCAGCCTGTTCGGCGGACGTCATCGCTACGAGGAGCCGCCGCCGCCGCCCGCGCCGACCCGCGCGCCGCAAATGGGGGCGTCCGGCGCCGCCCAGGCGACCAAGCCTGCTCCATCCACGGATCCGGCCGCTCCGGCCGACGATCTGGAGATTCCTTCATTCCTTCGTCGCCTCGCCAACTGAGACGACGAAGGTGTAGATTAAAGCCCGGCGGCGCCTCATCGGCTCCGCCGGGCTTTTTCGTTCTGGCGTTACATTTCGAAACAGATGTTGTGTTGCGCTGCAGCGTTCGTCCCCTCACGGTTAAGACTGCGGAATGGACGATCGGATAAGATCGCCATTCTCGTGAGGGATGGTGGTTCATGTATTCCAGCGTGATGCAGCACACTTTGGCGGGTCCGGCGGTTTGCGCCGGGGTCGGCGTGCACAACGGTCAGCATGTTCGTGTGGCGATCCGCCCGGCGCCGGTGGGGACGGGCGTTGTGTTCGTCCGGACGGATGTGACGGACCGCGACAATCGTATCCCGGTCTCGCCGCTCGCCGTGGGCCGCACGCAGCTCAACACGGAAATCGGCAACGCCGCCGGCGTCACGGTGTCGACGATCGAGCACCTGATGGCGGCGCTTGCAGCGCTGAGTGTGGACAATGTGATCGTCGAGATCGATGGGCCCGAGACCCCGATCATGGACGGCTCGGCCTTGCCCTTCGTCCAGCTGCTCGACCGCGCCGGTCGCCGGATGCAGGATGCGCCTCGCCGCTTCATTGAAATCCTGGCGCCGGTCGAAGTGACCGACGGCGACAAGCGCGCCGCGCTTCTGCCCAGCGACCGTTTCGAGATGAAGTTCGAAATCGCCTTCGCCAGCGCCGCGATCGGTCGCCAGTCGGTCGAGCTGGCCGTGACGGAGGACTCGTTCCGCCGCGAACTCGCCGCCGCCCGCACCTTCGGCTTCGTGCACGAGGTTGAGGCGCTCCGGGCCATGGGCCTCGCCCGCGGCGGAAGCCTGGACAACGCCGTGGTCATCGACGGGGACACGATCGTCAATCCGGAAGGCCTGCGGATGGAGCGTGAGTTCGTCCGTCACAAGGCGCTGGACGCGATCGGCGACCTTTATGTGCTGGGCGCTCCGGTCATCGGACGCTTTGAGGGCCGCTATGCCGGGCACGCCCTGAACAACAAGCTGGTGTGCGCCCTGATGGCCGCGCCGGACGCCTGGCGTCTGGGATCCTTCGCCGAAGATCTCGCGGAAGCCGTTTGACACACTTTCGCCGTCTCCAGCCGTTCTATCATTTTCGCTAAGAGCCTGCGTTGGCGATTGCCTTGCAGCTGGTGTAGACAGAGCGCGGAATATGCGGTCCGGTGGAGTGGCTCCATCGGCGTCGCCGCGGACCTAATGCGAAGGAAGAACGCAGTTGCTTCGTTTCAAGCCCGGCCGTTCGGCGATGATTGTGGCGTTCGCGCTGTCTGCCCTGTTGTCGGGGTGCGCCGGCAAGGCGAAGCCGGCGCCTCAGCTGTCCTATCAGGAACGTCCCGTCGAACTGCTCTACGCCACGGGCGCCAAGCGCCTGGATGAGGGCTCCTGGATCGAGGCGGTGCAATACTTCGACGAGGTCGAGCGTCAGCATCCCTATTCGGAGTGGTCGCGTCGCGCGATCCTGATGGAGGCCTACGCCTACTATCGCGCCAATCAGTATGAAGACGCCGTCTCCGCCTCCGACCGCTTCATCAGCCTCTATCCCGGCAATCCGTCGACTTCGTACGCCTATTATCTCAAGGCGCAGTGCTACTTCGAGCAGATCGTCGACGTCGGTCGTGACCAGGGCACTACGGAGGCGGCTCTGTCGGCCCTGCGGGACGTTTTGCGCCGGTATCCGGACTCGCAGTTCGCTGTCGATTCCAAGCTGAAGGTCGAGTTGGTCAACGATCAGCTCGCGGGAAAGGAGATGGCGGTCGGACGCTGGTATCTGCGCAACGGCCAACCGCTGGCGGCGATCGGTCGCTTCAAATCCGTGATAGACCGGTATCAGACGACCACCCACACCCCCGAGGCGCTTTACCGCCTGACCGAGGCTTATCTCACCATGGGGCTGCGCGATGAAGCGGTCCGCGACGGCGCGGTGCTTGGTCACAATTTCCCGGGCGACCGCTGGTACAGCGCCGCCTACCGTCTCCTGACGTCCAAGGGGCTGAAGCCTGAAGTCGCGCCGCTGGTGCGACAGAAAAACGGCGTCGGCGGCGATTTTACGCGACTCGGCAAAGGCTCGTAAGCTGACGGCCCAGAGCCGAACTTACGGAAGGTCTTCAGGTTTCACATGCTGGTTGGTCTGAGTATCAGAGACGTCGTCTTGATCTCGGCCCTCGATCTCACCCTGGGGCGAGGCCTGACGGCCCTGACCGGGGAAACGGGGGCGGGCAAGTCGATCGTGCTGGACGCGTTGGGCCTTGCTCTGGGCGCCAAGGCGGACGCAGGCCTTGTGCGCGCCGGCGCCGCCCAGGCCAGCGCGGCGGCGATCTTTTCGGTGGAGCCCACCAATCCGGTCTTTGATCTGCTCGAGGAGAAGGGTCTGGCCGCGGACCGGTCCGAGGATCTGATTCTGCGGCGATACATATCGGCTGACGGCCGCTCCCGCGCCTTTCTCAATGACCAGGCGACCAGCGTGGCTGTGCTGCGCGAGGTGGGCGCAAGCCTGATCGAGGTGCACGGTCAGCATCAGACCGCGGGCCTTCTCGATCCCAAGACCCATCGGCCCTTGCTTGACGAGTTCGGACGCTGTCGCCCGCAGCTGGACGCCGTCGCCGCGACCTGGACGGCGCTGAGGGACGCGCGGGCGCAGGAGGCCGAGCTGGCGGATCGGATCGCAAGATCGGATGCGGAGACCGAGCTATGGACCGCCCGTCTGGCGGAGCTCGACCGCCTCAATCCGCGCGTCGGCGAGGAGGCGGAGCTTGCGGACCTGCGCGCCGTGCTGGGCGCCGCCGAAAAGGCGGTGTCGGACATTGCCGAAGCTCAGGAAAAGTTGGGCGGAGAAGATCTGTCCCGGCGCCTGTCGTCCGCGTTTCGGGCGCTGGAGCGGGCCCGGGAGCGGGCGCGCAGCACGGGCGTCGGCGAAGACCATCTGGTGCTGATGCGCTTGACCGCCGCCGCGGATGCGGTGGATCGCACGCTGGTGGAGGCGGCCGAAGCGGTGACGGCGGTGGACGCGGCGGCGGAGGTCTTCGAATTCGATCCGGCAAGGCTCGACGAGACCGAGGAGCGCCTGTTCGCCTTGCGGGCGGCGGCGCGAAAGCTGGGCGTCAATGTCGATGATCTGGCGGCCGAGCGGGTGCGCATCGCGGCGGACCTGCGGGGCGTCGAGGATCAGGATGCGGCTCTGGCGGCGGCGAAGGCCGCGCGTCTGAAGGCCGAAGCCGACTACGTAAGGGCCGCCGCCGCCTTGACGAAGGCGCGAAGAGAGGCCGCGGACCGTCTGTCGCAGGCCGTGGCGTCGGAGCTTGCGCCGCTCAAGCTCGACCGGGCGAAGTTTCGGGTCGAGATCACCCCCCTCGCGCCGGAGCGCGCGGGGCCGACCGGCGTCGACCGTGTCGCCTTCGAGGTCTCCACCCACCCCGGCGCAGCCTTCGGCGGGCTGGGCGACATCGCGTCCGGCGGGGAGCTGGCGCGTTTCGCCCTGGCCATGAAGGCGTCGCTGGCCACGCGGGATGGGCCCGAAGCGCCGGGCCTTGCGATGATCTTCGACGAGGTGGATCAGGGCGTCGGCGGGGCCGTGGCGGCGGCGGTGGGGGCGAGACTTCGCCGTCTCGCCGATGACGGCACCCAGGTGCTGGTCGTCACCCACAGCCCGCAGGTGGCCGCCCGCGCCCACCACCACTGGCGCGTCTCCAAATCCGCGGGCTCCGAGACCTTCGTCACCCACGTCGAGGCCCTGAGCGACGCGGAGCGGGAAGGGGAGATCGCCCGGATGCTTTCCGGCGCCGAAGTCACCGACGCCGCCCGCGGCGCCGCGCGCGCCCTCATCTCCGGCTGAAGCGGAGGCCGCCATGATCGAAGTCGACCAACTCAACGCAGCGGAGGCGGAGGCCGAACTTGCGCGCCTCGCCGAAGAGCTCGCCCGCCACGACGCCCTCTATCACCAAAAGGACGCGCCGGAGATCTCCGACGCGGATTACGACGCCCTGAAGCGCCGCAACCTCGCCATCGAGGCGCGGTTTCCAGACCTGATCCGCACAGATTCGATCTCGCACCGCGTAGGGGCTGCGCCGTCCGAGGCCTTTTCCCCCGTCCAGCACGGCGCGCCGATGCTGAGCCTCGACAATGCGTTCTCGACGGAGGACGTCGAAGATTTCGTGAAGCGAATCCGGCGCTTCCTCGGACTTGATGACGGGCCGCTTCAATTCACCGCCGAGCCGAAGATGGACGGGCTGTCGGCGAGTCTCCTCTACGAGGGCGGACGCTTCGTGCGCGGGGCGACACGGGGGGACGGGCGAACGGGTGAGGATGTCACCGCCAACCTTTTGACCATCAACGACATTCCCCGGCGACTCTTCGGCGAGGGCTGGCCCGAGCGGATCGAGGTGCGCGGCGAGGTCTACATCGCCGCTGACGCCTTTTCCGCCATGAACGCCGAGGCCGAAGCTGCAGGCGAGCGGCTCTACGCCAATCCGCGCAACGCGGCGGCGGGCTCGCTGCGACAGATCGATGCGTCGGTGACGGCCAAGCGGCCCTTGCGCTTCTTCGCCTATGCCTGGGGGGAGCTGAGCGCCCCCTTCGCCGAGACGCAGCACGAGGCGCTGGAGCGGCTTCGGGACTGGGGCTTTGCGGTCAACCCCCGCTCCTTGCAGGTGACGGACGTCGAGGGGCTGATCTCGGTCTACAAGACCCTTGAGGCGGAACGTCCGCGGCTCGGCTACGACATCGACGGGGTGGTCTACAAGCTCGACCGGCTGGACTGGCAGGCGCGCCTCGGCGCTGTCGGCCGCACGCCCCGGTGGGCCATTGCGCACAAGTTCCCGGCGGAGCAGGCGCGCACGACCTTGCTCGATATCGAGATCCAGATCGGCCGCACGGGCGCCCTGACGCCGGTGGCCAAACTTGCCCCGGTCACAGTCGGCGGCGTGGTCGTGCGCAACGCAACCTTGCACAACGCCGAGGAGATCGCCCGCAAGGACGTGCGCATCGGCGACACGGTGATTGTCCAGCGCGCGGGCGACGTGATCCCTCAGATCGTCAGCGTGGTGCTGGAGGAGCGTCCCGCAGACGCCGCGCCTTACGACTTCCCGACCGTCTGTCCCTGTGTGCTGAAGACCCCGGTGACCAAGGAAACAACCACCTCCGGCGCGGAGACGGTCGTGCGGCGATGCGGCGGGGAGCTCGCCTGTCCCTTTCAGAAGATCGAGCACCTCAAGCACTTCGTCTCCCGCCGCGCCTTCGACATCGAGGGTCTGGGCGACAAGCAGCTCACCGCTTTCTTTGACGACGGGCTGATCCGGGAGCCGGCGGATATCTTCACGCTCGAGGTCCGCGACCGGACGAACCTGAAGAAGCTGAAGGACCGGGAAGGGGCGGGAGAGTTGAGCGTCGCCAATCTGTTCGCCGCCATCGAGGCGAGACGGACGATCCCGCTGGCGCGCTTCATCTTCGGCCTCGGCGTGCGCCATATCGG
>CAIUZX010000036.1 GCA_903903715.1 uncultured Caulobacterales bacterium | reverse complement strand
ATTCCGCTCAGCTCCACCAGGCCGTCATCGTCTAACTCGCCCGCCCGCCGACAGCCGGAACTTTTTCCGAACTTACCGTAACTTAGCCTGGCGTTCACAACGGCGGGCGTGTCTCCGCGGCCGTTTCGGGCGCCTGTTTCGACGTGGCGTCACCCCCGTTTCTCATCCAGCCAAAACGAGAGTCTGCGGGTAATTAGGTCGATATTTTAGGCGCTTGAAAGGGGCCGGGGCGGACATCGCGGCTTTCGGCGGTTCGGCCGAGTTCGCGACCTTCCTCTCCGTCACCGCGTCGGGTGTGAAGTACGAGACCCGCACCGAGGACGACTACCGCACCGCCATCCGCCGCCTCGCCAAGGTCACAGCCGCCGCGGCCGGTTCACCTTCATCTAAGGGAGACGTCACATGATCATCGTCGAAGGCTGGGTCCGCGTCGCGGCCGAAGACATCGAGACCCTTCGCCCGGCCGCCCGGGAAATGGTCCACGCCACCAAGACCTCGGAGCCGGGGTGTCTCGAATACGCCTTCGCTGTAGATCTCTTCGAGCCCGGTCTGTTGCGGGTCATTGAACGCTGGAAGGACGAGGCGGCGCTGGCCGCCCACTTCGCCACGCCGCACATGGCCGCCTTCAACCAGGCGCTGGGCGGGGCGAAGATCGCGGGCGCCAGCATCAAGGTCTATGCCGGCGAGGAAGTTCGCACGATCATGGAGCGGTAAAGCGCACGGTGAGGGCTTCAAAGCCCACCCACCGGCGATAGGCGGGGGTGACCTCGTACTGACGGACGGCGGAGAGGATCTCGATGCCGCCCGTCCGCTCGCCGAGCATGCGGATAAGGCTGCGCAGGATCGCCCGCGCCTGGGTCGCGCCGAGGCAGGTGTGCGGGCCGCTGCCAAAGGCCACGTGCGGATTGGGTGAGCGGGCAAGGCGCACCTCGTCCGGCGCCTCGAACACCTGTTCGTCTCGATTGGCCGAGGCCCAGCAGAGGGAGACGCGCCCGTCGGCGGGGACGTTCACGTCTCCTGCAGTCGTCGGCGCGGGGCAGACCCGGCCGATATGCGTGAGGGGCGAGATCACCCGCACCATTTCCTCCACCGCGAGGTTCACCCGGGCAGCATCCGTCGCGATGACGGAGAGGTCCTCGGGATGATCGGCAAAATGCGCGATCACGCGGCTGACGGCGTTGATGATCGTGTCCCGCCCGCCGGCGAAGACGAGATTGGCGATGCCGACCTTCTCATCGGTGGTCAGCGCACGCCCGTCGACCGTTGCGGCGTGCAGGAACGAGAAGACGTCCTCCCCCAGCGACGCAGCGGCGCTGGTGAGAGTCTCGCGGATATAATGGTCGAGAACGTTCCCCTTGGCGCGGCTGTCGGGACCGTCGTGGAACACGTGCGTGCCCCAGGAGATCCAGATCTCGGCGGCGTCCTTGGGCATCCCGAGCAGCATCGCCAGCGCGAGGGACTGGAGTGGCAGGGCGAAGTCCCGGACGATCTCCACCTCGGCTTTCGTCGCCGCGTCCTCGAGCAGCTCGCCGATCAGGCGATCGAGGCGTTGCTGGTAGTCCGTCGAGCGCGGGCGATGGAACACAGGCTCGAGCAACCGGCGGAAGGCGGTGTGGACCGGCGGGTCGCTCTCGATGGGAAGCTGGCGGACCGTCCGCACGGCCTCCTCCGAGGGGATAGGCACGCGGAAGGGCGCGTCGGAGGAATAGATGGCCCAGTCCCGCGCCGCCTCCCGCACCGCCGTGTAGCCAAGGATCATCGGCAGGGTCTCGCCGCCGAAATCGGCGGTCAGCACGCCGCTCGAGGTTCTGGGCGCGCGGAAGGGGTCGGCAAGATCGGGATCAGTCATGACGCCAGTCTCGCATATCGGACGCTTGTCTCCATCCGGCGTCTTTTGGCTGGAGACGGTCATTTATCATCCAGGTCTTGACCTCGCCGCCCCGCCCGGTAGGCCCTGGGCGATACGCCGAAGCGCTTCTGGAACAGCATGGCGAAGTGGGCGGGGGTGGCGAAGCCGAGGGAAAAGGCGATCTCGCTGACCCGCGCGCCCCCGGAGACGAGGCGCTGCGCCGCCAGTCTCAGCCGATAGCTGCGGACATAGTCGGAGAAATTGGTGTCGAACACGCGCTTGAAGCGCCTTGAGAAATAGGCGGGCGAGAGGTGGCAGACGGCGGCGGCGTCCTCCAGCGTCGGCGGCGAAGCCGGGTCCTTCGCCACAAGGTCGAGCGCCGGTCTGAGGCGATCCAGCCCCTCCAGCCGCGCGTCGGCGCGTTGGGGCCCCGCCGCCGCATGAGTCACCACCTCCGCGAGGGTCAGCTCCGCCAGTTGCGCGAGGGTCCGCCGCCGGTCCGGACTGTCGTCCGCGGCGAGCTCTTCCAGCCAGTCGAACAGCACTGTCATGCGGTCTCGCGCCGAGCCTGCAAAGGTGGCGGCGAGGCACTGCGGGACGCCGGTCAGCGGGCCTGCGAGCAGGGTCGGGTCGATCTGCACGAGGACCCAGTGACGCGGCCCCGGCCCGATGACGAAGTCATGATGGCGCATGGACGGGATCAGCGCCGCCGTCCCGTCCTCGATCGGAAAGACGCCGTCCTCGCAGATCAGTTCCCCGCGCGCGGAGTGGAAAAAGACCAGCTCCACGGCGTCGTGGAAATGCGCAAAGCGGCCCGGAGCGTCCTGGTCCGCCGGATGTGCGATGCGCTCGACCCGGACCCAGCGCTCCGGACTGACGTCAATCGGCTCGCAGAGGCTTCCAGCAGCCATGGACAAGACCTCGCAAGTTTTTGACGTTGCAGCCTCCGTTGCAGGCGCTGCAAGGTCAAGGACGGGATGGAGGGATCTGAGATGAGCGGGCGGGTAAGCCATGTCTGTCGCGCGGTGGCTGTCGCCGCGACCCTGATCCTTGCCCCGGCGGCGGCGGTCAGCGCAGCGCCCAACCCGCTTCACCTGACCCGGCTGGTCGATCCCTTCATCGGCACGGACGGGACGGGACATACCTTTCCAGGCGCCTCGACGCCCTTCGCCATGGTCGCGCCCGGACCGGACAATTCCGACAACGGCTGGGACTACGCCAGCGGTTATCAGCACAAGGCGCCCACCGTGATGGGCTTTTCCAACACCCACATCTCGGGCGCCGGGATCGGCGAGATGGGGGACGTGCTGATCCAGCCCGCCAGCGGCCAGCCGTGGAGCGCGACCGCTCAGGACTTTTCCACGTCCCTCGACAAGACATCCGAAAAGGCAAGACCGGGCTATTACGCCGTCAGCCTGCCCAAACTCGGCGTCCATGTGGAGCTGACGTCAACGCGGACGGTCGCCTATCACCGCTACCGCTTTTCCCGCGCTGGGCAGGCGCAGGCGCTGGTCGACGTGCAGCACGTGATCCGCTTCCTCGAGGGGCCAAGGGTCGTCGACGCCGACGTCCGGGTCGATGCGGCGAAGGGCGAGATCAGCGGGCGCTACCGCGTGCACAACTGGGCCGACCGGGAGACGGCCTTTGTCCTGAAGTTCGACCATCCGATCGCGAGGGTCACCACCCTGACCGCAAAGCCGGGCGAAAAGGCGCCGAGGTATCTCCTGAATTTCGACCTCGGGCGCGGCCGAAAACTGGAAGCCCGCATCGCCCTCTCCACCGTCGATGTCGCCGGCGCAAGGCGCAATCTGCAGGCGGACGGCGCTTTGAGCTTCAACGCCGCTCGGCGCGCGGCGGATGCGTCGTGGGAGCGGTTGCTGGACCGCGCGCAGATTGAAGGGCCAGTTCGGCAAAAGCGGATCTTCTACACGGCCCTCTACCACGCATTCCTGCACCCCAGCGACATCGCTGATACGGACGGGCGGGTGCGGGGACCGACGGGCGAGGTGATCCAGGCCCCCGGCGGGGTCTACTATTCGACACTCTCGCTGTGGGACGGTGTCCGCGCGACCTATCCCCTGATGGCGCTCCTGGTTCCAGAGCGGATCGACGGCCTCGCCCAGACCCTGCTGGCCCACGCCCGCGCCATGGGCTACCTGCCGCTCTGGACCGCCTGGGGGCGGGAGACCTGGTGCATGATCGGCAATCCGGCCCTCATCGCCCTCTCCCACTTCATGGCGTCGGGCTTCCACGGGTTCGACTGGGACGAGGCCCTCGCGGCCATGGTCGCCACCTCCACCCAACCGAGGACTGGCGTGCCTTCGGGCTTCCAGACCGGCTGGTCGGAGTACGAGACCTATGGCTTCCTGCCCTACGACAAGGTCGACGGCGAGTCGGTTTCCAAGAGCGTCGAGTACGCCTGGGGCGACGACGCCGTGGCCCGTGCGGCGGCGCTGCAGCGCGACCCGGCCCTCGCCGCCCGCTTTGCGAAAAGATCCGGCGGATGGCGGAACCTGTTCGATCCTCAGACGCAGATGCTGCGGGGCAAATCCTCGAGCGGCGTCTGGCGGACGCCCTTTGATCCCACTGTCGCGACCTCCCCTCTGAACAATCCAGGCGACTACACTGAGGCCAACGCCTGGCAGTACACGGTGGCGCTGGGCCTGTTCGATCCGGAAGGCTTTGTCCGCGTGCTGGGCGGGCCAAAGGCCGCGGGGGAGTGGCTGGACCGCCTGTTCGCCACCACCACCGCCCCTGCGGACCGGCAT
>CAIUZX010000035.1 GCA_903903715.1 uncultured Caulobacterales bacterium | reverse complement strand
GCAGGCACGGCCGACATGCTGGCGGACGACGAGGTGCGCGAGCTCGTCCTGAAGATGATGCGTGAGATGCTGGAGATCGGCAATCGGCTGGGCCTGCCCATCGCCATCACGCCCGAGGATCGCATGGCCGTCGCCCGCAAGCTTGGCAACTTCCGCACCTCCATGCTGCAGGACGTGGAGCACGGACGGCCCATCGAGCTCGACCCGATCCTCGGCGCGGTGGTGGAGCTTGGCCGCCGCATAGGCGCCCCGCACGACAGCCTCTCGGCGGTCTATGGCCTGACTCGGCTCGCCGCACGGATGAAGGGGCTTTATCCGGGGGACACCTCAACAAGATCGTAGGCGTAGGCCTTGTCGCCCTTGCAGCTGACCCAGAGCCCAAGGGTCGGCTGATCGCCCTGATCCTCAGGGAGCGTGTCCCACACCCGGCCGAGCAGTTCGCCGGTCTCGCGTCTGATCGACCAGCCGAAGCGGGGGTCGAACGTCACGCGCACCTCGCCGTCGCTGCGCTCATACACAGCCGCGCGCCCGGTCCCCGTCCGCCTTTCAAAGACATAGACGAGGCCGTCGATCCGCCGCCGCATCTCGAACGTCTTCATGCGGGGAGCGTGCCGCTGGGGGCGGGCTTGTGCAATATGATTGTCTGTCGCAGCGCAAAGATCAGTTTTGGCGGAGGGTGTCTTACCAGCGTCACCGGCCAATACTATCTGACGGGTTCCCATTTCTGGTCCGGAGACCCCTTCATGATCATGCGCCGCGCTCGACTTGCGACTGTCGCCGTCGCCCTCGCCACCATGTCTCTGAGCGCCTGTGCGTCCGTCGATCCCTATACGGGCCAGTCGCGCACCAGCCGCGCCGCCTATGGCGCCGGGATCGGAGCTCTCGCGGGCGCGGCGATCGGCGCGCTCACGAACACGTCGCACTCCAGGGAGATGCAGAAGAACGCCCTGATCGGCGCAGGCATCGGCGCGCTGGCCGGCGGCGGGGTCGGCGCCTACATGGACAATCAGGCGCAGGAGCTGTCGAGCGAACTGCGCGGGACCGGCGTATCCGTGACCCGGAGCGGCGACCAGATCATCCTGAACATGCCCGGCAATGTGACCTTCCCGACCAATGGCTCCGACGTGAACAGCAACTTCTATCCCACGCTGCGTTCGGTGGCGAAGGTGCTGAACCACTTCAACCAAACCCTGATCGACGTGCAGGGCTTCACTGACAGCACCGGGTCCGCCGACTATAATCTGAACCTGTCCCAGCAGCGGGCGAACAGCGTTGCGGCCTATCTGGCGGCTCAGGGCGTGGCGCCGGGCCGAATGATCGTCACGGGTCGCGGCGAAGCGGCGCCCATCGCCTCGAACGCCACGCCGGAGGGCAAGGCGCAGAACCGCCGCGTCGAGATCCAGATCTCGCCCTACGTGAACTGATCAGAGGCGGCGCGGCGCGGCCGAACACGGCTGCGCCTCTACCGCACCGTTTCCTTTTCCTTCGGCGCGGAGACGCGGATCGGCTTCAGCTGGGCCTTGGGCTTCGGCAGCAGGCGAAAGCGCGTCTGGCACCAGGCGAAGTCTATGCCGACGTCGAGCAGCGCGTCGGACCGGCCGCAGGGGCAGGCGAAGGGCATCACCTCGAGGACGCGGTAGGTCTCTCCCGCCTGCAGAGGCACGGGCATGCCGGTCACGTGGTTGGGGGCGGCGTTGACGCAGAGCACCAGATCGCCGGGGCCGACAACATAGCTCATGGTCATCATCCTGAATGGAGGGGCGAAGCATACACCATTTTGGCAGGTGGCGCTAAGCGCAACCGTCAGGTCACATGGGCGACGTCACG
>CAIUZX010000034.1 GCA_903903715.1 uncultured Caulobacterales bacterium | reverse complement strand
CTCTACGCCGAGGCCATCGCGGCCGTGGGGCGCAAGCGGGGCGGCCAGGGTCCCGAGGACGGCCACGGCATTTCGGTCATTCGGAGAGCCTGTTTGTCAACGCCTCCACCTGGGGCCTGATGCTGACAGGCAAGCTGGTCGACGTGGAAGACGGCGCCCGCCGCGACCCGTCGAGCTTTATTCTGAGACTCGCAGGCCGCATGGGCGAGCCGGTGATCCGCCAGGCCGTCGCCGCCGCCATGCGCATGATGGGCGAGCAGTTCGTGCTGGGCCGCACCATCGAGGCCGCCCTCGCCCGCGCCAAGCGGGAGGGGTATCTCTGCTCCTTCGACATGCTGGGCGAAGGCGCCCGCACCGAAGCCGACGCCGAGCGATATGAAAAGCTCTACGCCGACGCCATCGCGGCCGTGGGGCGCAAGCGGGGCGGCCAGGGCCCCGAGGACGGCCACGGCATTTCGGTCAAGCTGTCGGCCCTCTGCCCTCGGTATGAGGCGACGCAGGAAGCGCGCGTGATCGCCGAACTCTATCCCCGCCTGCTCCGCCTGATGACCCTGGCGGCGCAGCACGATCTCAACTGCGCCATCGACGCGGAGGAGGCCGATCGTCTCGTCCTGTCCCTGAAGCTGGTCGGACGCCTCGTGACGGAGCCCGCGCTTGAAGGCTGGACCGGTCTTGGCGTCGTCGTGCAGGCCTATCAGACCCGCAGCCCCGAAGTGATCGAGCGCCTCTCGGCGCTGGCCCGCCGGTCGGGGCGACGGCTGATGATCCGCCTTGTGAAGGGCGCCTACTGGGACGCGGAGATCAAGAAGGCGCAGGTGCTGGGCAGAGCCGGCTATCCCGTCTGGACGACCAAGCCGGCCACGGACCTTGCCTATCTCGTCTGCGCTGAGGCGCTGATCGAGGCTTCGCCGCACCTCTATCCGCAGTTTGCGACCCACAACGCCCACACCCTCGCCGCCGTGCGTCACATGGCGGACAAGGCTGGCGTCGCCATCGAGCACCAGCGGCTGCACGGCATGGGCGAGACGCTCTATGCGGCGGCGGCCCAGCGCTACGGCGCCATGACCGTGCGCGCCTACGCCCCTGTTGGAGGGCATGAGGACCTGTTGCCCTACCTCGTGCGCCGGTTGCTGGAGAATGGCGCCAACACCTCCTTCGTTCACGCCCTCACCGACTCGCGAGTGCCGGCCGAAGTCGTGGTCGCCGACCCGATCGCCGCGGTGGAGGCGCATCCAGGCCCGCATCCCCGCCTGCCGTTGCCTTCGAGCCTCTACGGGGATGCGCGCCAGAACTCCGCAGGCGAGGACCTCAGCATCGCCGCCGACCGGGCTGTGCTGACAAGCGCCCTCGCCCCGATCCTCAAGGACCAGATCACGGCGGGTCCCCTGATTGGCGGGCGGCGGATCGACAAGGGCGCGCCCCTCGACGTCCTGTCCCCCAACGACCGGCGTGTGAAGCTCGGCGTCATCCGCGAGGCGGACGAGGCCGATATCGACGAGGCCTTCGCGCGGGGACGGGCGGCTCAGAAGGCCTGGAACGCGCTGGAAGGCGCAGGTCGGGCCAGGACCCTGCGCGCCATGGGGGACGCGCTGGAAGCCGCGCGGCCAAGGCTATGCGCGCTCCTGTCGCTGGAGGCGGGCAAGACCTGGCCAGACGCCATCGCCGAGGTGCGAGAAGCCGTCGACTTCTGCCGCTACTACGCCGCAGAAGCGGAGCGCCTCTTTACCGGGGAGGTGACCTTGCGCGGCCCTGCCGGTGAGACCAACACCCACGCCCTCCACGGACGGGGCGTGTTCGTATGCATCAGCCCCTGGAACTTCCCGCTGGCCATATTCACCGGCCAGATCGCCGCCGCCCTCGCCGCGGGCAACGCGGTGCTGGCCAAGCCTGCGGAACAGACGCCGCTGATCGCCTATGAGGCCGTGCGCCTGTTCCACGCGGCGGGCCTTGATCCTGACCTCCTTGCGCTGATCCCGGGCGCGGGCGAGACGGTGGGGCCGATCCTCACCCGTCATCCGCAGCTGGTCGGCGTCGCCTTCACCGGCGGCGGGGATACGGCGCGGATCATCAACCAGACGCTTGCCGCAAGACCTGGCGCCATTCTGCCCTTCATCGCCGAGACGGGGGGCCTCAACGGTCTCTTCGTCGACACCTCGGCGCTGGCGGAGCAGGTGGTGGACGATGTGATCCAGTCGGCCTTCGGCTCGGCGGGCCAGAGATGCTCGGCGCTCCGCCTGCTCTTCCTGCCCCATGACACCGCCGAGGCGCTGGTGGAGCGGCTGTGCGGCGCCATGGACGTGCTGAAGATCGGCGATCCTTCGGACCCTGCGACCGACATCGGCCCCCTGATCGACGAGGATGCCAGAGCCCTTCTGGAGGCGCACCTTGCGTCGCTGCAGAGTCACGCCACACGGCTGCATCGCGCTCCGGCGGGCGGGCCCGAGGCTGGGCTCTATTTCCCCCCAGTGCTGGCGGAAATCGCGTCCCTGGAAGGCGTCGACCGCGAGGTGTTCGGCCCCGTCCTGCACATCCTGCGCTATGACCCTGAAAAGCTCGAGGACACGGCGGCGAAGCTGGCGGACAAGGGCTATGGCCTCACCCTGGGCGTCCACACGCGACTCGACTCCTTCATCGAGCGCGTGCAGGCGGCGGTTCCGGCAGGCAATGTCTATGTGAACCGCTCGATCATCGGCGCGGTCGTGGGCGTGCAGCCCTTCGGCGGCGAAGGCCTGTCGGGCACCGGGCCGAAGGCCGGCGGTCCCTACACGCTGATCCGCTTCGCTTCAGAGCGCGCCGTCAGCGTCAACATCTCCGCCCAGGGCGGTGATCCGGCGCTGCTCAACCTGTAAGGGCGCTTAGAAGCGGTAGGCCAGGCTGACCGAGGCGACGGGATAGTAGCGCAGGTCCTTGACGTCCTTGGAGAGGGACGCCTGTTCCGCCGCAAGGTTGGCCTGCACGGTCGGATCATTGGCCAGCGGGCCCGACGCCGTCAGGGTCACCTTGGGCGTGTCGCCGAACGCGACACCGAGCGCTGCGCGCAGGCCGAAATGGCCGGAATGGCTGAAGGTGTTGTCCCAGCCGATGCCGACATAGGGCGCCGAGCCGCCGAAATCGACCTTGCCCTGCACCTGAACGATCTGGCTGATCGTGTAGGGCACACCGTTGATGACATAGGTCTGGCTGAGCGCGCCCGTCGGCTTGCCGACCACGGTCACATTGCGATCGCCCGCCAGCACGCCCGCAGCCGCGAACAGGCCGCCGCCGAAGGGATGCGCCTCAACGAATGCGCCCTCGGTGTTGAACTTCAGCGAGCCCTTGTAGTCGGCGCTCGACGAGCTGAAGGTCTGATCGAAATTGAGGGTCGAGGCCTGAACTCTCAGGACGATGTTCCGGTTGACGGCGTAGGCGGCGCCGAGATCGACGCCGGTGGTGCCGCCGCCAACCGTGATGGCGAAAGGCGCGCTATAGGTATCAACTGGCGCATCGTCCGCGCGGGCCGCAGTCGCTGCGCAGAGGCTGATGGCGCTGGCGCCGAGGACAAGCATACGGCGGATCATGACGGGCTCCGATCGGTCTGATGTATTTCTGTCAGAAGGCCCGAACAGGCTTAAGAACGCGCTAACAACGCCTCGTCTAACTCAGCTTGCGAGCCGCATCTGCCGCTTGCGCTCGACCGACGAGGGGATCCGCAAGGCCTCGCGGTACTTGGCGACGGTGCGCCTGGCGATATCAACGCCCTGCGATTTCAGAATTTCGACAATACGGTCGTCGGACAGCACGCCTTCGTCGCCATAGCGGCCCTCGCCCTCCGCGTCGATCAACTGCTTGATCTTGTGCCGCACAGATTCCGCCGAATGCGCCTCGCCGCCGTCGGAGGAGGCGATCGACGAGGTGAAGAAGAACTTCAGCTCGAACAGGCCCCGCGGGGTCGAGATGTACTTGTTCGACGTGACCCGGCTGACCGTGGATTCATGCATGCCAATGGCGTCGGCCACGGTCTTCAGGTTCAGCGGCCGCAGATGCTCCACCCCAAAGGCCAGGAACGCGTCCTGCTGGCGCACGATCTCGGTGGAGACCTTCAGGATGGTCCGCGCGCGTTGATCGAGGCTCTTCACCAGCCAGTTGGCCGAAGCCAGACAGTCGGAGACGAAGGCCTTCTCCTGATCCGTGCGAGAGGCGCGGGCGACCTGGGCGTGATAACGCTGGTCGACCAGCAGGCGCGGCAGGGTGTCGCTGTTCAGATCGATGCGCCAGCCGCCGTAGCCGTCCTCACGGACGAAGACGTCCGGCGCGACCACCTGCACAGGAACAGACCCGAAGGCGGCGCCCGGACGCGGCGTCAGACCGCGCAACTCGGCGATCATGTCCCGCACATCCTCGTCGTCCACGCCACAAAGTCGGCGCAAGGCCGCGAAGTCGCGCTTGGCCACCAGATCCAGATGATCAAGCAGGCTCCGCATGGCCGGATCGAGCCGGTTCTGATCAGCCAGCTGCAGGCTGAGGCACTCGCGCACATCGCGGGCGAAGACGCCGACAGGATCAAAGCCCTGCACGCGGGCCAGCACAGTCTCAACCAGTTCGAGGCTGCAACCCAGCCGTTCCGCGGTCTCGGCAAGATCCAGGCGCAGGTACCCGCCCTCGTCCACCGCATCCACCAGCACCTGCGCGACCGCCCTTTCGGCGCCCGTGAGCCTCAGCACCTGAAGCTGTTCGGTCAGGTGATCCTGCAGCGTCTTTTCGCGCTGATAGGCGCTTTCCATACCTTCGAGGTCTTGATCAAAGCCGCCGCCCCCGCCAGCCTTGGACCAGTCGATGGCCCCGCCGACATCCGCGGCCGGCGCCTGCGCGTCGCCGGTGGCGAAGTCGCCCGGCGCGCAGTCGTGCAGATCGTCCGGACGGGCGTCGAGCTCCGCGCCGGCGCGGCCAGGCTCGTCCATCATCACATAGGTTTCATCCGACGCCGCCTCGGAAGGCGGCTCGGCTTCGGCTACGGGTTCTTCCCGCGCGAGCAGAGGATTCTTCTCGAGCTCCAGCTCGACGAAGGTCTCCAGCTCGAGATTGGACAACTGCAGAAGCTTGATGGCCTGCTGAAGTTGCGGCGTAATGACCAGACTCTGGCCCTGCCGAAGTTCAAGACGCGCACCAAGCGCCATGTCTGACGCGCCTCCCCGCCAGTTGCCGAATCAATAGGCTACCATGTTGCGGGACAAGGCCTTAAGGTTCAGTTGAACCTGTCGCCAAGATAGACGCGGCGGACCTCTGGATCGGCAAGAACCGCGTCCGGAGAGCCTTCGAACAGCACCTCGCCGCCGTGAATGATGGAGGCGCGGTCGATGATCTCCAGCGTTTCGCGGACGTTGTGGTCGGTGATCAGCACGCCGATACCCTTGGCCTTGAGATAACCGATCACGTCGCGAATATCGTTGATCGCCAGAGGATCGATGCCCGCGAAGGGTTCGTCCAGCAGAATGAAGGCCGGCTCCATCGCCAGGGCCCGGGCGATTTCACATCGCCGACGCTCTCCCCCCGACAGGGACGAGGCGGGTGACGCCTTGAGATGGGAAATCCGCAGTTCATCAAGAAGTCGCGTGACGGTGCGCTGCGCCTTAGCCGGATCCGGCTCGTGCATTTCCACCACCGCCAGCACGTTTTCCGCAACGCTCATGCCGCGGAAGATCGACGCTTCCTGCGGCAGATAGCCGACGCCGAGCCGCGCCCGCTGGAACATCGGCAGGGGGGTGATGTCCGCCCCGTCGAGATAGATTGCGCCATAGTCCGCCGGGATCAGGCCGGTGATCATGTAGAAGCAGGTGGTCTTGCCCGCGCCGTTCGGCCCCAGAAGGCCCGCGACCTCGCCCCTCGCCAGACTGAGGGAGACGCTCTTAACCACCGCCCGCGACCCGAAAGACTTGCCGATCCGGTCGACATACAGGCCGTCGCGGACCGCATCCGCTGAAGGCGCAGGCCCTCGCGCCGCGGCGGGAGACGCGGACGGACCCGTCAGGGGCTTCAGTTGGTCGCCAGGTCGGGCCATGGGCGCAGTCATCTCGCTCGCAGAAGGGCTAGCCGGATAAGGAAGATCAGCGCGGCTTCGCCGGGGCTGCGGCGTCATCCTTGGGATAGAAGACGCCACGCACCCGGCCGTTTTCGACCTTGGGAGACGCATAAAGGGTCGAGTGTCCGGTCGTATGTTCGATCACGAGCTTTTCGCCCTTCACCACGTTCTTGTCCTGCAAAAGCACGACATTCCCGGTCATGATCACCGTATCGCTGCCGGCCAGATAGGTGGCGTGATCGGCCTGCGCCTTTTGCGTGGAGGTGACGAGGTAAACTGGCCCCTCGGCCTCCATGCGGTCGATCTTGCCCATGTTCGGCGCCGCCGAAGCCGACTGCGCAGCCCGGGCGGCGCTGTCGGAGAAATACACGGTCAGCAGAGGCGTCAGGAGCTTCTGATCTCCCTGGATGGCCACGACATTTCCCTGCCAGACCGACTTGTGCTGCTGCTGGAAGTTCTCGTTGCGGTCGGCGCTGATGTCGACGGGACCGCCTTGACCGGAAAAGCCTGAACCGCCCTTCGACGCCGGCTTTGCGTCCGCGGCCGGCGCCGACTGAGCGCAAGCCTGACTGAAGCTGACCAAGGACACCAGCGATAGGGCCGAAAGTCCGATCGCGAGGGCGAATTTCTTCATTGCGCCTGTTCCTGCCGATTCACGAGATGGCCCCGCACATTGCCGATGAATACGACATGGTCACCATGTTGATCCACCGAATAGGACGAAGCGTCGATATGTCCAAGGGGGCTGTCGCCGCTGACCGCCGAATTGCCCGTCACGGTGTCCGCCTGCAGGTCCACGACGGCGCGATCACTGGTGAAGCGCGAGCCTTGACCATTGTCGAACACGACATGGCCAGCCATGTACAGGATACGCCGATCCGCCAGATAGACGCCGTGATCGCCGTTCGCCTTCTTGGGAGGTTGTCCGTCCTGGGTGGAGAGCTCCAGCGCCGGATGGGTCAGTTCGATCCGGTTCGCGTCCCGCTCATCGCGCACCGCGTCCTTTGAGGTCAGGACAAAGGCCTGATCGCGCCCGTCCCGGCCGTGCAGACGGGCGTTGGTCATGTGCACCCGACCAGAGGCGCCGTTCGCCTCGTTCAGCGCCGTCAGCACCGCGCGCACCGCGATCCAGCCCAGGAGCAGGACAAAGAGGGCGATCATCGCCGCCGGCAAGGCCCGACGAAGGAAACGAATTCTCTGTGACCGCTTGCGCCAGGCGTCGAGCGCCACGCCCTTCGCGCGTCCGGCGCCGGGCTCAGGATCACCGTTCGGAAAGGCCACGACGGCGGACACGGGGGTCAGCTGTGCGCAAAGATGTCGATATCCTCCCAGCCCGCCAGATCAAGTTCGGCGCGGGCTGGCAGGAAATCGAAACAGGCCTGGGCGAGCTCGGTACGGCCTTCCCGCGCCAACATGGCGTCCAGCCGCTCCCGCACCACGTGCAGGTAAAGGACGTCGGACGCAGCATAGGCCTGCTGTTCCGGCGACAGGGTGTCTGCGCCCCAGTCCGAGCTCTGCTGCGCCTTTGAAAGATCGATGCCGGCGAGTTCGCGGCAGACGTCCTTGAGGCCATGACGGTCGGTGTAGGTGCGCGCAAGCTTGGAGGCGATCTTGGTGCAGTAGACGGGTGTCGTGACGACGTCGAGATGATGCAGGAACATGGCGATGTCAAAGCGGCCGAAGTGGAAGATCTTCAGCACCTTCGGGTCGGTCAGCAGCGCCTTGAGATTGGGAGCGTCATAGGTGTTGCGCTCGAGCTGGACGAGATGGGCGTCGCCGTCGCCGGCCGACAGCTGCACGACACAAAGGCCATCCCGCCCGAGCCGGAGGCCCATTGTTTCGGAGTCCACCGCGACCGCTGATCCAAACGACAGACCGTCCGGAAGATCGCCGCGATGCAGGTAGTGGGTCATGAAGGCCTCAACAATCGTCTGTTCGAGGGCTTAGTCCCTTCGCGCGCTTTGGGCAACCGACGGG
>CAIUZX010000033.1 GCA_903903715.1 uncultured Caulobacterales bacterium | reverse complement strand
TGGCCAAGGAAAAGTTTGAACGTAACAAGCCGCATTGCAACATCGGCACGATTGGTCACGTTGACCATGGCAAGACGACGTTGACGGCGGCGATCACGATTACGCTGGCGAAGGCTGGCGGCGCCAAGGCGATGAACTACGCCGACATTGACGCTGCGCCGGAAGAGAAGGCGCGGGGGATCACGATCAACACGGCGCACGTGGAATATGAGACGGCGAACCGTCACTACGCGCACGTGGACTGCCCAGGCCACGCCGACTACGTGAAGAATATGATCACGGGCGCGGCGCAGATGGACGGCGCGATCCTCGTCTGTTCGGCGGCGGACGGCCCGATGCCGCAGACGCGGGAGCACATTCTGCTCGCCCGTCAGGTTGGCGTTCCGGCGCTGGTGGTGTTCCTGAACAAGGTCGACATGGTCGACGACGAGGAGCTTCTGGAGCTGGTGGAGATGGAAGTTCGCGAACTTCTGTCGTCCTACGACTTCCCGGGGGACGACATTCCGATCGTGAAGGGCTCGGCTCTGGCGGCGGTTGAAGGTCGTGATCCGAAGATCGGGGAAGAGGCTGTGCTTGAGCTGATGGCTCAGGTCGACGCCTACATTCCGCAGCCGGAGCGTCCGATTGACCTTCCGTTCCTGATGCCGGTGGAAGACGTGTTCTCGATCTCGGGCCGCGGTACGGTTGTGACCGGGCGCGTTGAGCGCGGGATTGTGAAGGTCGGCGAGGAAGTGGAGATCGTGGGTCTTCGCGCGAGCCAGAAGACGACCTGCACGGGCGTTGAAATGTTCCGCAAGCTGCTCGACCAGGGCCAGGCGGGTGACAATGTCGGCATCCTCTTGCGCGGCACCAAGCGCGAGGACGTGGAGCGCGGACAGGTTCTGTGCAAGCCGGGCTCGATCACGCCGCACACGAAGTTCGTGGCGGAAGCCTATATTCTGACGAAGGAAGAAGGCGGCCGTCACACGCCGTTCTTCACGAACTATCGTCCTCAGTTCTACTTCCGCACGACGGACGTGACGGGGATCATCCGCTTGAAGGAAGGCGTGGAAATGATCATGCCGGGGGACAATGCGGAGCTGGACGTTGAGCTGATCACGCCGATCGCGATGGAAGAGAAGCTTCGCTTCGCCATCCGTGAAGGCGGCCGGACCGTCGGCGCGGGCGTTGTGTCCCGCATCGTCGAGTAGGACTTAAGACCCTTCGCCCTCCGGGGCGACGACACAAGGCCCCGCCGGCGCAAGTCAGCGGGGCCTTTTCGCGTTTAGGGCTGGATGTCAGTCGGGTTTGTCGTCGAGACGCCAGGGGGGAAAGCGCCGCATCTCGCCCGCAAGGTAGAAGCACAGGCGTCGTCCATCCGGGTCGGTCAGCCAGGCTTCGCGCCACAGCCAGGTCTGGTCGGTCAGCGGCCGGTCAAAGACGTAACCCAGGGCGCTCAGCGCCTCGATCTTGGCGTCGAGATCGTCGCATTCGAAATAGAGCCAGGCGCCGCCGCCGGTCGGCGTCTCCGGTCCGACCAGCTCCAGCGACAGGGTCGATGTTCCGTCGCCCACTTCGAAGCGGACATAGTGCGCGTCCGAGACGATCTTTTTCAGACCAAGCCCCGCATAGAACCGCTCGGAGCGATCAAGATCGCGGACGGGGAGGGTGACCTGGTTCAGTCGCAGGGTCAAAACGGCGCCTCGTCGAGGTCGAGATCCGGCGGGATCGGCGGCGGGCGGGGCGGGACTGACGCCTGTGGAGGCGGCGGCGGTTGCCCAGCATCCGGCGAGCGCGAACCGGCGACCGCCGGCGGCTGCCTGAGAATCGCCTCGATGTGGCTGAAGAGCTTGCGCGCCGCCTCGATCGAGGTGGCTGGATCGACGGGGCCGTCGTCGGGGCGGATCAGCTCGAGCTCGAAGTCCGGATAGCGCACGTCGTCGAAGACAAGGCGGACGCTGATCTGGCTCGCGCTGGGGCGAACGATGTCGAGGGGCCGCCTCGGCTCCCCCCGGAAGGCCCGGGCGCGGACCTCGCCGTCGAAGATGAGCTCGATCCCGATCACTTCCTCAAAGCCGAAGACGAGGCCGGGGTCGCCTGCACGGCGGACGACGGCCACGCCCGGCGGCTTGACCCGAAGGCCGACGCCCTGACCCCGCAAGGGCGCGGTGAAGACGACGTCGGCCTGGCCGCCAAGGCGTGTGGCCGCTGTGCGTGCGGCCCTGCGGGACGGCTCCCGCCACCAGGCGAGAGCGAAGGCGGCGCCGGCCACGAAACAGGCGCCCAGTCCCATGATCACGACGGGGGCGGCGAGGGCGCTCACCGCCGGATCAGTCCGCGAGCTCCGCCACGACGGGCACGTGGTCGGAGGGCTTCTCGCCGCCGCGCACCTCCCGGTCGGACAGGCAGGTCACGAGGCGGTCCGCCGCCTGGGGCGACAGCAGCATGTGATCGATGCGGATCCCGTGATCCCTTGGCCAAGCACCCGCCTGATAGTCCCAGAAGGTATAGGCGTGCGGGTCCGGCGACGTGGCCGCCAGCGCATCCGTGAAGCCAAGATGGATCAGGCCGCGCAGGGCCTGACGGCTTTCGGGGCGGAACAGGGCGTCCCCCGCCCAGGCGGCGGGGTTGTAGCAATCCTGCGGCTCCGGGATCACGTTATAGTCGCCGATCAAAGCCAGCGGCTCCTCAAAGGCGAGAAGGTCCCGCGCCCGGTCCGTCAGGCGCTTGAACCAGGAGAGCTTGTAGGGAAACTTCTCCGACTCCAC
>CAIUZX010000032.1 GCA_903903715.1 uncultured Caulobacterales bacterium | reverse complement strand
GGCGGACTCGACCTTGGGCGGCGGGGTGAAGGCTTTGGCGGGGAGGGTCATGGCGACCCTGGCGCTCACTACGGCCTGGGCCAGCACCGACAGGCGGCCATACGCCTCGTCATTCACAGGGGCGGCGATGCGCATCGCCACCTCCTTCAGGAACATCAGGTGCATGGCCGCGGGCTGAAATACGCCCGTCAGCCACTTGATGAGGAGGGCCGTACCGACATTGTAGGGCAGGTTGGCGATGATCTGGCAGGGCAGGCCCGGCGCATGGGCGTCGATCAGCGCCTGCTCATCGACCTTCAACGCATCGGACGTGAGCAGGGTCAGGCGGCCCTGCGCGGCCTCGGCCAGAGGCTGGAGATGATCGACGAAGCGCGGATCCTTCTCCACGGCGATGACATGTGCGGCGTCGCTTTCGAGCAGCGCGCGGGTCAGCCCGCCGGGCCCCGGACCCACCTCGATAACCACCTGCCCGGAAAGATCCCCAGCCTGCCGGACGATCTTGCGGGTGATGTTGAGGTCGAGCAGGAAATGCTGGCCGAAGGCCTTCTTCGCCAAGAGCCCGTCGGCGTCCAGGGCTTCACGAAGGGACGGCAGGCCTTCAAGGTTCATGTGGCGCCGTGGCGCAGATCGGCCATCCGGCCCGCCAGACGGAGGGCTGAGATCAGGCTATCCGCCCGCGCCACGCCCTTGCCAGCGATGTCATAGCCGACGCCGTGGTCGGGGGAGGTGCGGACAATCGGCAGGCCCAGCGTGACATTGACCCCGCCGTAGAAGTCTAGGGTCTTGATCGGGATCAGAGCCTGGTCGTGATAATGGGCGATCACCGCGTCGTAGCGGGCCCTCGCCTCAGCATGGAACAGCGTGTCGGCGGGACGGGCGTCGGAGCAGTCGATGCCCATCGCGCGCAGGGCCGCCGCTGCCGGGTTGAGGATCTCGATCTCCTCGCGCCCAATGGCGCCGCCCTCTCCAGCGTGGGGGTTGAGACCGGCCATCGCGAGGCGGGGGGACGCGAAGCCGAAGTCGCGGGTCAGTGCTGCTGCGGTGACCCGCCCGACCTCGACGACCCGCTCCACGGACAGCTCCGACACGACCTTTGCGAGGGGGATATGAATGGTGGTCAGCACGACGCGAAGGTCGTCGGTCGCCAGCATCATCACCGGCCCGCGCGGCCCGTCCTGAGCTGTGTCCTTGGTCAGCTCCGCCAAATATTCGGTGTGCCCCGGAAAGGAAAACCCCGCCTCATAGAGCGGAGCCTTGGCGATGGGGGCGGTGACCAGCGCACGCGCGCGACCTTCGAGGCAGAAGGTCACACCCGTATCGATCCAGCGCAGGATGGCGGCGGCGTGCGCAGGGTCGCCCTTGCCCGGGGTGACGGATGCGTCGATGGGCGAATGCAGGACGGGGAGGGCGGAACCGAACGCGGCGCCCGCCAGAGCCGGGTCGGAGATGCGCTCGACCGGGCCGAACGGCGCCAGCACGTCCGCATCACCCAGAACGGCGAAGGCGGGGCCGGAAGCCTTGAGCGCGCGCCAAGCGCCGGCGACGATCTCGGGACCAATCCCCGCCGGATCGCCGAGGCTGAGGACGAGAGGCGCGTCGGGTGCGGTCACCTGGCCTCGATCGTCGCCGAGTTGTGCAGGTCGCGCAGGAACCGCTTGGCCAGCATGGCGAGCTCTTCGCCATAGAGCCGGTTTTCAATGTCGGCCTTGCTGGGCTCATGCGAGTCGCCCTGACGGCGGCTGCAGAGAGCCACCACGTGGGCGCCGTAAGGTGTTCGCAGGATCTGCGTCGTTTCGCCCGGCTTCACCTCCGTCAGTCCCGTCTTGACGTCGGGGGCGAGCTGGACGATGTCGACTTCGCCGGTTTCGCCGTAGGACAGGCCGGTCAACTTCTTCGCCTGTTCCTCGAAACCCTCGCACCCCCGCACCTTGGACTTCAGCGCGGCGAGGCTGGCCTCAGCGGCCGGAGACGTATCGGTCGTCCAGGCCTGTTTCATGTTGACCATCAGAGACGACGCGCCCGCGCGCCGGTCCCGCAGCAGGAAGATGTAGACCCCGTCCGGCGTCTCCACCGGCGCGGAGAGCTCGCCCGGCGACAGGCCCTGCAACGCGGCCTGAACCGGCGCCTGCATCTCGCCCGAGACCAGCCAGCCGTCATCCCCGCCGTTGGACGCCGAAGCCGAGGCCGAGAACTGCCGTGCAACCGCCGGGAAGGGCGCGCCCTGCTTCAACTGCTCGAGCAGTTGCTGGGCGCCGTTGCGGGCGACTTCGATGCCGCCGACCCGTTGCGCATCGAGATAGATCTCGCTGACCAGGAACTGCGGCTTGGCGGCGGCAGCGTTCAGCCGGGCCCGCGTGGCCCTGATCTGGTCGTCGGTGATGCGAACCGAGCTGCCGAAGCGACCGCCCATGTAGCGGCGCCAGGCGACCTGGGCGCGGACCTGCTCACGCAGGGTGTTGATGCTCACACCGGCGAGGGACAGCTGGCGAGCCAGCCCTTCGAGCTTCATGTTGTTGGCGCGGGCGAGATCCGAGAGCTCTTCGTCGATTTCCTTTTCCGACGGCTCGACGGTCACCTTCTGCTTGGATTGAATCCGGTGGATCTCCTGCAATTGCAGGCGCTCATCGATCAGGCCGCGCAGGGCTTCGCGCTGCAGCTCCGGCGCGTTCTGCTCCGTGGGCTGGACGCCGGAGGTGACAATCAGCAATAGCATCCGCTGTTGCAGGTCGTATGTGGAGATGACCTCGTCATTGACCGTCGCGGCGACGTGAGCCGCAAACGCCAGAGGGCTGCGCCCGCGGGGGGCGGCCGGTGCTGCAGGGGGCTTTGCGGCCTGCGCCGGAGCGGCTGGAGCCGCCGCCGCCGGGAGGGGTGCTGGCGCCCTGGCCGCCGGCGCGCGTGCTTCGGACGGCAGGCCGATCCCGGCGACGCAGGCCCCAAGAGCGGTCGCCGCCAGTCGGGCGACGAGGGCTGAGCGCGAATTCGACATCCTGGATAATCCTGTTTGCGGTTCGATCTGACCCCGCGAAGAAGGTCCGACACATTCATCCTAAGGCTGACGGGCGGAACCGCGGACGCCAGACCTTCCCGACCACTAGCATCTTATACGCACAAGTGGAGCACCTGATTTTGTCATTCACGCGCGCACAATGCGGCGATCCGGAGGCGAGCCGCCGCGCCGTCCCTAGCGCGCGTCATTCCGGCGCACGCCGAGGGTCTGCGCGTCGCCGAGGGTGACCACGGTCAGACGAACCCCGATCCCATCCGACGCGCCAATCTTGGCGCCGAAGCCCTGCAGGGTCTCGTTGTGGTGGTAGAGCACGTCGATGCGGATGCAGTCGTCCTGGTAGAACACGCCGATCTGGGCCGTGGGGAACAGGCGATAGCGCATGTCCCGCGCGGCGTTGACTTCCAGTCCCCAGTTGCGCGCCACTTTCAGCGCGCCGCTGACGCTCATGTCTTCCACTCTCCCCACAACCGCCTTGTAGACGGGCGTGGCGCTGGTCGCGGACGCGACCTGTACATAGGCGAGACCGGAGGTGTTGTAGTTGTAGCTGATCGATCCGTTGACCGGGCCGAAGCCCGCATAGGCGCCGACCTCCTCGCGCTGGACAGTGAAGCTGTCGCGGGAAATCCGGGCCCGGTTGAACAGACTGAAATTGGCGAACGGCTGCAGCGTGGCGTAGGTGACCCAGTCTGAAGACGTGTTGCGCAGGCCTGACTGAGGCGAGAACAGGGGCTGGACGTCGCTGTGATAGCTGCGTCCGATCAGGAAACTCGCCTTTTGCGTCGGGTTCAGCGAGATCGTCGTCCGAACGGCCAGATTGGCCCGCGCGCCGCCTTCGTAGAGATCGAATCCCGGAAATCTGTTCAATGAAAACAAGGTGCTTTCGTCAAAATCGAAGGCCGTCGAGTCCTCGTTCGGGATATTCAGGTCGACCTTGGTTTTTGGCGAGATGGCCAGCTGGGCCAGCGGTTCGATGATAATGGACCCGGTAGAGCCGAAGGTGCGGATCATCGGGTAGCTCAGGTCCGCGCCAAGGGTCATGAAGCTTCGGCTGGTCGAGTCGCGGATAGCGCCGGCCGGCGTTTCCGCCACTTGCTGTTTGTTTATGTCATAAGTGACCTTGTAGGCTTGTCCGTCGCCGACCGTGAACGCGTCGGTGCGACCGTTGATGAACGGATCGATGCGCAGGCCGACCGGGAAGATGAAGGATCGTCGCCAGTCGAGGCTGACGCTCGCCTGACTGGAGTCGGTGTAGCGGATCTCGTCCATCGCGCTCACCCCGGTGGGAAGGGTCACCCCGGTGCTGATCGCCATCGGCCCCGTGGTCTGCACGCCGGTCGGGTCATAGACCGACTTCACCGGATCGCTGCGATGCAGGGCGACCATAGAGCCGGATATATTCAGGCGTCCACCGAACAGGGCGTGGTCGTAGCGACCCTCGATCATCGGCGCGACGGTGGGGAAGGTGGACTGCTTCTCGAAGGTCGGTTCGTAATAAACCTTACCCTTATAGGGGATCGGGGCCGAGCCCACCGGCCGCAGGCTCTGGAAGCTCAGCGCGGTGGCGGACAGCCAGGACTGGTCGTCCTCACGCTGCACGAACAGCTGGGAGATCAGGCGCGAGGTGTCCGCCCCGATCGGCCCGCGATCCGAATAGACGTCCCGCACGCCGTAGCGCCGAAAGAGGGTCTGGTCGCTGACCCGCTCTGCGCCGAATCCCCAGGCTGTGGCCTTGTCGATGTTGAAGAGGCCGCTGCCCAACAGGTAGCTGCGCGGGCTCGCCGTCCCATATTTGACGTTGTTGTCGAACTTCTTTTCGTCAGTCACGCCCGCACGGATATCGATCCTGCCGGAATAGAAACGCTCCCGCAGATGCAGGTTCAGGAAAGGGTTCACCGTCGAGTTGAACTGCGGCGAGATGGTCAGGTCGGCGGACGGTGAAATCACCCACAGATAGGGCTGCTCGATCGACAGGCCGCGCTTGTTGCCGATCGAGATCCTGGGGATCAGGAGGCCCGAGCGCCGCTCCGCCGCCGGGTCCGGGTGCCAGAAGACGGGTGAATAGAAGACCGGCACGCCCCAGATCTTGATGACGGCGTTGCGGTAGTAGACCACCTGACGCGCGTGATCCTGCAGGATCCGGCTGGCCTCGATGGCGAAGGTGGGCGCGCGGCTGGTCCCGTCGGCCTTGCAGGTCTTGCAGGTCGTCACGGTGCCTTGGTTCAGCTCCAGCACCTGTTCATTGCGGCGAATGGCGGCGCCGGCGGCGAGGGTGACATTGTTCTGCAGACGTGCGGCGAAGGCCAGCGCCACGCCGGTGTTCATATCGTCGTCGAGATCTATTTCCTGGGCGAACTGCTGGGTCCCGTCCGGCGACAGGATGAAGACATCGCCGCTGGCGTGCGTGGCGCCCGTGTCGGCGTTGTAGGTGATCTTGCGTGCGCGAATGATGCGGCCTTGATACCGCGCCTCGGCATGGCCAACGGCCGTGACCGTGTTGTCGGTCTGATCGGTGACCATCTCGTCCGCAGACAGATAGACGTCCTGTGACCCAAGACCGTCGTCGGCGGGCGTAGCGTGCGCCTGCGGCGGTCGGCGGGCAGACTTCTGACCCTTCGCGAGCGCTTGAGGGGCGGCAGCGCTCAGGGCGAGGACCAGTGCGGCGGTCAATCCTGACGAAAAGCGCTTAGACCCGACCGTCACTCTCGATAGTCCTCCGTTGAGATGAGCGTGTTCCGCGTTCCGGGCGACCCTGATTCGCCTGACGCGCGACGTCAACCGTCTTCCGTATAACAAAGCAGGGTGAATCCGGACAGCAGCGCCAGCAACGGGGGAGTCGCGGCCGCGAAGAAGGGCGGAATCACATCCGCCCGACCCAGGGAATTGCAGAGCTGGTTCAGGAAAAATACGAAGAAGCCCAGCGCTACGGCGGACGCTGCGAGGCGCGCGAGGCCGCCGAGCCGCACCAGCCTCAGGGAGAAGGCCGCCGCCAGCACCGCCATCCCGGCGTACATGAACGGCATGGCCAGCAGTTGATCGAACTGCAGGCGGTACGACGTGGCGGAGAAGCCCGCGGTCTCTGTCCTCCCGATCACGCCGGGCAGCGACCAGAACGGCACCGCGGACGGGGCGGCGAAGCGCTCCAGCGCCGTGCGCTCATTCAGCGTCGACGGGATGGTGTAGGCGCTGAACTGCACAGACTGGGAGCCCGGTTCGGCGGAACGGGCGCCGGTCAGGCGCCATTGCCCGTTGCGCAGATCCGCTTCCTTCGCGTCGACCCGCTGGACGAAGTCGAGATGGCCGTCCGGACGCACGTGATACAGAAACAGCGACACGTCCTGCAGGCGGATCCCCACGCCGGGAATGCGCGACTTGGCCCGGATGATCACCTGACGTCCACGCTCGCCCTGTCGCAGCCAGATCGGCTGGTTGATGGCGCCGAGATAGTTGTCCATCAGCTGGCTCTCGCGGCGCTGAAACTCCGCATTCATCGCCGACGCCAGCGGATTGAGCGCCAGCACGGTCGCAACGCCCAGCGTCCCGGCGGCGAGGGCGGCGGGAAAGATGAACCTCCAGGCCGACACGCCAGCGGCGCGCATCGCGATCAGCTCGGACCGTCGGTTGAGATTGGCGAAGGCGGCCATCACGCCGAACAGGATCGCGAAGGGCGCAAGGACCAGGATCACCGCCGGGCTCTGCAGCAGGGTGAGGTTTAGGATATCGAAGGTGGTGATGTCCTTCGCCCGGCGACCGATGGCTCTCGAGATCTCCACGAAATTGATCAGCATGATCATCGCCGCGATCACACCGATCGCGCCAACGATGCCGCCGAGACTGTGGTTCAGGACGTAGCGTTCCAGGCGTGTGAAGCGGGCGCGCAGCTGCATCGGCTCACAGCCTCCCGGTCTGGGGGGAGAGTCCGAGGGGCGTGAGCGGAACGAGGCCGGCGCCCGCTGATTTCGGGGCCCTGTAGAGGGCGCGGGCGATCAGGAGGATCGGCAGGATCGGCACGACATACTGCAGGACGTTCAGGGACGGGGTGTGCACACTGGCCGACTGCACGGCGAAGCCGACGATGCGCACGGCGCCCGCCAGCGCGCCGACCGTCGCGATGCGGCGGGTGTAGCCGATACGGCTGAAAGAACCGCCCAGCACGCCGAAAATGGCGAAGGCCATGAACGTGATCACATAGATCGGCGAAGAGATCCGGTAGTGCGCTTCGGCCAGGAACGACTTCTTGTTTTGCTTGTCCCAGTAGTTCGAGGTGTCTGGCGCCAGAAGTTCATGGAGAAAGCGGTCGGACACCTTGTAGCTGACGGTCTCCTGCTTTTCGGCATAGGGCGCCAGATCAAACACATACTCCGAAAACAGCACGTAGTTCAGCACGCCCTTGGAGTTGAACTGCTCATTCGAGCCGTTGCGCAGGATCATCACCGGCAGATCGCCGCGGGTGGTGACAAGGCCGCGGTCCGCCGTGAACACCGAGGATTCGCCGCCCGGCTTGTCCTGGTGAATGAAGACGTTCTTCAAAAGGCCCTCGGAATCAACGGACTGTGCGTAAACGGTGAGCCCTGAGGTGGGGGAGTTGAACTCGCCCTCGCGCACCAGACTGGCCGCCAGATCCGTTCGGACCCGGAAGAGTTCATCGCGCAAGGCGCGCATGGCGATGGGTTGGATCCACAGATTGACGACGAGGGTCATCAGCGCGGCGATGGTGGCGAGGCGGAACGCCGGCGCCGTCACCTGCCAGCGGCTCATCCCTCCCGCGTAGCAGACGACGATTTCCTGCTCTGTATGCAGACGGTTTAGCGTCATCAGCGTCGCGACGAAAACCGCGATCGGCAGCACCATGGCCAGCATCTGCGGAAGGGTCAAAAGGATGACCTTGGCGAAGACCAGGATCCCTTGTTTCTGGCCAACCAGAATGTCCAGAAAGGTGAGGGTCTGGCTCAGCGTCAGCACCGCAGCCAGCGCCGCGGTGGCGGCGAGCGCCGGACCAAGAAGCTGACGGAACATGTAGCGGTCAATCAGGCGCATGACGTTGGACGGTAGGCCTTTTCGGCGATGCGGGCGACCGGCGTGGCGGAGGAGCTTCAGGCGCTTCTACAGGGGTGCGGACGCGGCGCCAACCGTTGCGTTGGGCTTCTCACAGGGGATCTGTGACGAAGTCTTACCGACACGGCGAGGATCGCCTATATCGCCTGTCAGCACGTCACGCCGCTTCGGGAGTTTTTTATGCAGATCCACTTCGCCGCCCTGGGCGCCACGCCCCTCGCAGGTTCCGCTCTGGCGGTCCTGGGCCTGGAAAAAGGCGCGCTGACCCCGGCGGCGACGGCGCTGGATGAGACGCTGGGCGGACAGCTTGGCCGGGCGATCGCCTCGGCCCGCTATACGGGCGCCAAGGGCCAGACGCTGGAGCTGGTCACGGGCGCGGCGGACGGCGCCGCCCGCATCCTGCTGATCGGCACGGGCGCCGAGAGCGAGATCACCGCCGCCCTCGCCGAAGCCGCCGCGGCGACCGCCTGGAAGGCGCTGGCCTCGACTGGCCTCGAGACTCTGGTCGTGCGTCTGGGCGATGTGTCCGCGGACGTCGCCGCGCAGGCCGCCCTCGGCGTGCGGCTCGCCGCCTATCGCTTTGATCGCTATCGCACCAAGGAAAAGCCGGAAGCCAAGCCCTCGGTGACCAAAGTCGTGATCGAGACGTCTGCCCCGGACGCCGCTGCAGCGGCGGATGCGACCCTCGCCACTCTGGCGGACTCCATCACCTTTGCCAGGGACCTCGTGTCCGAACCCGCCAATATCCTGCACCCCGTAGAATTCGCGACCCGCGTGAAGGCGCTGGAGGCTCATGGCCTGACGGTCGAGATCCTCGGCGAGGCGGAGATGCAAAAGCTCGGTATGGGCGCATTGCTCGGCGTCGGGCAGGGCAGCCGCCGGGAAAGCCAGCTCGCCGTCATCCAGTGGATGGGCGCCAAGGACCCCAAGGCCCAGCCGGTCGCCTTCGTCGGCAAGGGCGTGACCTTCGATACCGGCGGCATCTCCATCAAGCCGGCGGACGGGATGGAGGAGATGAAGACCGACATGGGCGGAGCCGCCGCCGTCGCCGGCGTCATGCGCGCGCTGGCCGCCCGCAAGGCGAAGGTCAACGCGGTCGGCATTCTGGGTCTCGTCGAGAACATGCCCGACGGGAACGCCCAGCGCCCCGGCGACATCGTCACCTCGATGTCGGGTCAGACGATCGAAGTCATCAACACCGACGCCGAAGGCCGCCTCGTCCTGGCGGATGCGCTCTGGTACTGCCAGGAGCGCTTCCATCCGAAATTCATCGTCGACCTCGCCACCCTGACCGGGGCGATCATCATCGCGCTGGGCAATGACTACGCCGGATTGTTCAGCAATGACGATGACTTGTCGGCCAATCTTCTGAAGGCGTCGGAAGCGACTGGGGAGGGGCTGTGGCGCCTGCCGCTGCCCGCGTCCTACGAAAAGCAGATCGACAGCCTCGCCGCGGATATGAAGAACGTCGGCGGCCGTCCGGGCGGATCGATCACGGCGGCGCTCTTCCTGCAGCGCTTCATCAAGGACACGCCTTGGGCGCACCTCGACATCGCCTCCACCGCCTGGCGCAAGTCCGGCGCGCAGGCGACCCATCCGGAGGGCGCGTCCGGCTTCGGCGTGCGCCTGCTCAATCAGCTCGTGGCCGACGGGTTCGAGGACTGATCCATGGCGGATGCGGCGTGCGAGGTCTGGTTCTACCATCTCGAGCAGACCTCGCTCGACCAGGCCTTGCCCGATCTTCTCGAGCGGACGCTGGCCAAGGGCTGGAGAGCGCTCGTCCGCACCGGCGACCCCGCGCGCCTTGGCCATCTCGACGGCTGGCTGTGGACCTATCGCGATGACAGCTTCCTGCCCCACGGCCTCGCCGATGAGCCGGACGCGCCGCGCCAGCCGATTCTCCTGACGACCGGGACTGACAATCTGAACCACGCAGACGCCCTGTTTCTGATCGACGGGGCGGAGGATCAGGACTTTGCCGGTTACAAAAGGTGCGTCGATCTCTTTGACGGTCGCGACCCGCACGCGGTCGAGGCGGCGCGAACGCGCTGGCGGGCGGCCAAGGCGCTGGGCGTCGACCTCGCCTACTGGAAGCAGGGCGTGAAGGGCTGGGAGCGGCAGGCCTAAAAGAGGACCAGCGCGTCTTCCTTCGGCGAAGGGCGCGGCAGCCTCGATACGGCCAGAACGCCCGCCGCGATCCCGACCGCTGCAGCGGCGAGGGCGAGGCCTGGATGGGCGATCGCCGACAGCTTCACTGGATCGATCAGGCAGGATGCTCCGGCAAACGTGAAATGCTTGTCCGCGCCAAGCTTGGCCGCGCAACCGCTGTAGAGCGAGACATTCAGAAGCTCCGACACGCCGGCGAAGATCAGGGTTGCGCCCACGCTCGCCGTCAACACCCACGTTCGCCGCCAGCCCATAGCGGCGGCGAGGCCGAGCGGTGCCGCGAGAATGTGCAGATACCAGCCGGGGGTCAGGCTCGTCGCGCCCGCCATCCAGGACAAGACGTGCTGCGCCAGCCCCGCCAGCATAGGCAGGGTGATCAGAGCGGGCGCCCACTTGAGGATCTCTGCGTTCGTCCACTTTGCAGGCGGCCGCCACATTGATGGCAATCCCCGCACATATCCGGCTGTGATCAGCACAAGGCTCGCCCCGGGAAGGATCAGCAGGAACTCAGGCAGGCG
>CAIUZX010000031.1 GCA_903903715.1 uncultured Caulobacterales bacterium | reverse complement strand
TGGCCAAGGATCAGGGCGCCAGCGCGCCCCCCGCCCGTAGGTCCAAAGGGACCGCCAAACCCGCCACGCCGGCGAGGCCGAAAGCCTCATCGGCGGTCGAGGCGGCTCGCGCGCCTGCGCCCCCCAAAGCGCCCTTCAATCCGACGCAATTCTTCCGTGAGGTGCGCACCGAGGCCCGGCGGATCACCTGGACGAGCTGGAAGGAGACCTGGATCACCTCCGTGATGGTCTTCATCATGGTGGTCGTAACCTCGCTGTTCTTCCTCGTCGTGGACGGCGTGCTCGGTTTTCTGGTGCAGCAACTGCCGCTGCTCGAAAGCTGGATTGCGAATATGACGCACCTCGCCGGGCCCCAAGCTTAAGGTTTTCCATGCAAGCTGACGTCCAATCCAACCCGAACCACAAGTGGTACATCGTCCACGCATATTCGAACTTCGAGAAGAAGGTGGCCGAGGCGATCCGCGAACAGGCGGCCTCGCACGGGCTCGACGACTGCTTCTCCGAAATCCTGGTTCCGACCGAGGACGTCGTCGAGATCCGCCGCGGCCGCAAGATCAACGCCGAGCGCAAGTTCTTCCCCGGCTATGTGCTGGTGAAGATGAACCTCACCGACGAGGCGTTCCACCTCGTGAAGAATACGCCGAAGGTTACGGGCTTCCTTGGCTCGGGTTCCAAGCCCATGCCGGTCTCGGAACGCGAAGTGATGCGCATCATCGGCGCCATCGAAGAAGGCGTGGAGCGGCCCAAGCCCACGATCCGCTTCGACATCGGTGAAAAGGTCAAGGTTACGGACGGTCCCTTCGCCAGCTTCGACGGCGTTGTGGAAAGCGTCGACGAAGAACGCACCCGGCTTCGGGTCAGCGTTTCGATCTTCGGGCGCGCAACGCCCGTGGATCTGGAATACAGCCAGGTGGAGAAGGCGGCCTAACCGGCCTCACTGACCGCCTGACTGTCAAATCCGTGGGAGGGGACGCCGTCGCAACCCCGCACCACGGCTCACGAGCGTAAAGCTCAGAGGTTCCGGATGGTCCGGGATCTTATGGAGGAGAAAGATGGCCAAGAAGATTCTGGGCTATGTGAAGCTGCAGGTGGCCGCGGGTTCCGCGACCCCTTCGCCGCCGATCGGCCCCGCGCTCGGACAGCGCGGCGTCAACATCATGGGCTTTTGCAAGGAGTTCAACGCTCGGACCGCGGAAATGCCCAAGGGCACCCCGCTGCCGACGGTGATCACCGTCTATCAGGACAAGTCCTTTACCTTCGTCACCAAGACGCCTCCGGCGACCTTCTTCCTGAAGGAAGCGCTCGGCCTCAAGTCCGGTTCCAACAAGCCGGGCCGGGATTCGGCGGGCACGGTCACCAAGGCGCAGTGCGCCGAGATCGCCCAGAAGAAGATGAAGGATCTGAACGCCAACAACCTCGAAGCCGCGACCCTGATCATCATGGGGTCTGCGCGGTCGATGGGTCTGAAGGTGGTGGAGTAGGACCATGACGAATATTGCAAAGCGCATCAAGGCCTGGTCGGTGGACACCAACAAGTTGCACGGCCTCGACGAGGCTGTGAAGACGGTGAAGGCCAACGCCAAGGCGAAGTTCGACGAAAGCGTCGAGATCTCGATCAATCTGGGCGTCGACCCGCGCCACGCTGACCAGCAGGTCCGCGGCGTCTGCAACCTGCCCGCAGGCACCGGCAAGGACGTCCGCGTCGCCGTGTTCGCTCGTGCGGGCAAGGCGGACGAGGCTCTCGCCGCCGGCGCCGATGTGGTGGGCGCGGAAGATCTGGTGGAGCGCGTCCAGGGCGGCTTCATGGATTTCGACCGCGTCATCGCCACGCCGGACATGATGGCTCTGGTGGGGCGTCTCGGTAAGGTGCTGGGCCCCCGCGGCCTGATGCCGAACCCAAAGGTCGGCACCGTGACGCCGAACGTCGCGCAGGCGGTCAAGGACGCCAAGGGCGGCGCCATCGAGTTCCGCGTCGAGAAGGCGGGCATCGTCCATGCCGGCATCGGCAAGATCTCGTTCACCGACGAAGCCCTGACCTCGAACGTCAAGGCCCTGGTGGAAGCGCTCAACCGCTCCAAGCCTTCGGGCGCCAAGGGCACCTATATCAAGCGCATCTCGCTGTCCTCGACCATGGGGCCCGGCGTGAAGGTGGATACGAGCACGATCAGCGCTTAATCGCTGAACGGCTTTGAAGATCTGAAGGGCTCGGAGGCGTCATCGCTTCCGGGCCTTTTTTCATGGCCGCTGCGGGCTTAGATGAGGCGCATCGAAGGAAGCTCCCCATGTTCGACAAGCCCGCCGTCCTGATCCCGGTCGATATGCAACGGGGCTTTGACGATGCGTCCTGGCCGCCCCGGTGGAACGCCGACGTCGACGTGAATGGGCGAGCGCTCCTGGCGCTCTGGCGAGAGGCGGGTTGGCCGATCGTGCATGTGCGTCACGACTCCGTGGAGCCCGGATCGATGCTCGCACCGGGCCAGTCCGGCAACGCGTTCCGGCCGGGCTTCGAGCCGAGGGGCGGGGAGGGGCTGGTCTCCAAGTCGGTCAACTCGGCCTTCATCGGCACAGATCTCGATCTGCGGCTCCGGCGTCTTGGCGTCGATACGGTGGTCGTGTTCGGGATCACCACGGACATGTGCGTTTCGACCACCATCAGGGTCGGCGCCAATCTCGGCTATCGCATGGTCATGGCGCATGAGGCGTGCGACTGCTTCGACGTGCCCGACGCGAACGGCGTCATCATCCCTGCGCGGGAGTCGCACCGTGTGCACGTCGCGACGCTGGGCTTCGAGTTTGCGACCCTCGCCTCGCAGGTCGATCTCGCCCGTGCGGTCCGAGGCGCCTAACCCGCCCTTGCCTTATGGCGCGCCTTCGCCTATAAGCCGCGCCTTCGACGGCTGAGGGGCTCGCCTCCCGGCTGTCATCCTGTCCGAGAACCGCGGAGCTGTCATGGCCTCAAAACTCCACCGCGGGGAGACGGGGTTGTCGACGCTATGACGCGTCCGGAGCCGCCTTTTCGCAAGGCCGCGCCGGCGGTTGGGCCAAAGCATCCTCACGGAACAGGTATATCACGGGCGCGTTTTCGCCGTCGCGGACGCGCGTCTTAGCTATTCGTCGGCCGGATGGTCCGGTCGACGCCTTAAGTTCACGGAGACCGCAATGGACCGCGCACAAAAGGCCGAAGCCATCGAGACGCTGAAAGGCGTATTCGAAGGCGCAGGCGCCGTGGTCGTGACCCACAACCTGGGTCTGACCGTTGCGGAAATGACGGATCTTCGGGGACGCCTCCGCAAGGAAGGCGCGACCTACAAGATCGTGAAGAACACTCTGGCCATCAAGGCGCTGGACGGTTCGGTCGGCGAAAAGGGCGAAGCCCTGTTCACCGGTCCGGTCGGCATCGCCTATGCGCCGGATCCGGCTTCGGCCGCCAAGATCGTGACCGAATACGCGAAGGGGAACGACAAGTTCGCCATCGTCGGCGCGCTCATGGGGACCACGGTTCTCGATCAGAAAGGCGTGGGAGCTCTGGCCACCCTGCCGTCGCTGGACGAGATCCGCGCCACGCTCCTTGGCCTTCTCAACGCGCCAGCGACCAAGGTCGCCGGTGTGCTGCAGGCGCCTGCCGGTCAACTGGCGCGCGTCTTCTCGGCCTATGCGAACAAGGAAGCCGCCTGAGGACAAGGCTGAGTTCAGCCCGACCCGTCATTTCCGATACCCAAAGACAACCCTGTCACATCTCACATTGAAAAGGATCGCCACTCATGGCCGCCGATCTCTCCAAGTTGGTTGAAGACCTCTCCGCCCTGACCGTTCTGGAAGCTGCCGAACTGTCGAAGCTCCTCGAAGAAAAGTGGGGCGTTTCCGCCGCTGCTCCCGTCGCCATGATGGCGGCGGCGCCTGCTGGCGCAGCGCCTGCCGAAGCCGTTGAAGAGCAGACCGAATTCAACGTCGTGCTCATCTCGGGCGGCGACAAGAAGATCAACGTGATCAAGGAAGTCCGCGGCGTGCGTTCGGACCTCGGTCTGAAGGAAGCCAAGGACCTCGTCGAAGGCGCTCCGCAGAACGTCGTCGAGAACGTGTCCAAGCAAGTCGCCGAAGACATCAAGAAGAAGCTGGAAGACGCCGGCGCGAAGGTTGAAATCAAGTAGTCAGACGCGTTCAACGGCCTTTCTATTCTGCGTTCAGCGGGCCCGAGGGATCACCTTCGGGCCCGTTTTCGTGCGCCAAGGCTTACCGCGATGTAACGTTACCTCGGCGTGCGCCCGAGCTAGGGTCTGGCCGCATCGCCACTCGGGGGGAACTGAAGACATGCGCAAGCTCTTGATGACCACGGCCATCATCGCCGGACTTGGGTGGAGCGCCGCCACAGGTGTTATGGCCGCGCCGGTTCCCGCAGAGTCCCTGGCCAAGCCCCCCGCGGACGCCAGGGCCTATGTCATCGCCTCGACCGGCGGCGTGCACGGTCAGATCTACACCTGGACGCTCGCCGACGGCACGCTGATGGAGCGGGCCAGCATGAACCTTCGCGGGCAGAAGTTCGAACTCGAACAGGCCTCGACCTTTGGCGCCGATCACATGCCGTCGAGCCTGACGGTCCGCGGCTTCACCCCGAACGGCGACGCCGCCGAGACCTTCGCCATCGGGCACGCTACGGCGATCTGGAAGAGCCAGGTTGACGCGGGTGAGGCGGCCTACACAAAGCCCAAGCTCTACGTCGCTGCGGGTGGAGCGTTCGTGTCCAACTTTGCAATGCTGACAGAGGCGCTGATCGCCTCTCCGAGCCACTCGGTCGACCTGTTGCCCGGCGGCAAGGCCACTATTGAGAAACTGACGGAGCTCCAGATCGGGCAGGGAACGACGAAGCGCACGGTCGTCTGCTGGGCGATCAACGGTTTATCCAATTCGGCCGCGCCAGTGTGGACCACGCCGGACGGCAAGTTCTTCGCCGCCGTTCAGGGCATGGGCGTGCTGCCGACGGACTCGGTCGATAGCCTCGCGGCGCTGAACAAGGCGCAGGATGACAGTTTGGCGGCGCGTAGTCCTGCGCTTGTCAAGGCGCTGCTTCAGACGCCGAAGGGACCCGTCGCCTTCACTCACGTCCGCGCCTTCATCGACGGCCAGCGCTTCGCTGAGGACGAGACGGTGATCGTGGACAAGGGCGTGATCAGCGCCGTTGGCCCGTCGGCCTCCACCCCTGTGCCCAAGGGCGCGCAGGTCATCGACGGCAAAGGCAAGACCCTGTCGCCGGGCCTGTGGGACAGCCACATGCACGTGGGCGATGACTCCACCGGGCCGATGCTGCTGTCGCTTGGGGTGACCTCGGTCCGGGATCCAGGCAATGACGATGCGCTGACGGTGGCGCGGGCGGAGCGGCGGGCGAAGGGCGATCTGTTGTCGCCGCACGTCTATGCCTCGTCCCTGATTGATGGGAAGGGGCCGAACACCGCCCAGGTCGCCAATGTCGCCACCTCGCAGGACGAGGCCATCGCTCTCGTTCGCAAGGCCAAGGCGGAGGGCATGGTCGGGGTGAAGTTCTACGGCACCTTCAATCCCGCCTGGCTGCCCGCCGCAGCGGCGGAGGCGCACAAGCTCGGTCTCCATGTCCATGGCCATATCCCCGCGACCATGCGCCCGGCTCAGGCGATCGATGCTGGCTATGACGAGATCACGCACATCAACTTCGTGCTCATGCAGGCCATGCCGGACGAGGTGGTCAATGTCTCCAACGGCATCGCCCGCTTCGAGGGGCCGGGCCGTTTCGCCAAAGGCGTGGATCTCAACGCCGACCCGATGAAGTCGCTGATCGCCACCATGGCCAGAAAGCAGACCGCTTCTGATCCCACGCTGGTTACCTTTGAGTCTCTCTATGTGCCCGAAAACGGCGATCTCTCCCCCGCCTACGCGCCCTATGTCGGCACGCTGCCGCCAGCGGTGGAGCGGGGCTTCCGTCAGGGGGGCTTCAGCCCGCCCGCAGGCCTGACCCGCGCCGACTATCGCGAGGCGTTCGGCAAGCTGAAGTCGCTCGCCGGCGCGCTGCACAAGGCTGGCGTGCCGATTGTCGCGGGGACTGACGGTTCCGGCCTCGAAATCGTGCGGGAGCTTGAACTTTATGTCGAGGCGGGCTTCACGCCTGCCGAGGCTCTGGCCGCCGCGACCTTGGCGCCTGCGCGCAATGTCGGCGCGGACAAGACGACGGGATCGATCGCCGTGGGCAAGGTCGCGGATCTCGTATTGGTCGAAGGCGACCCCTCGAAACAGATCGGCGCGCTGCGCAACACCCGGATGGTGGTGATGGACGGCAAGCTTATGGACGCCGACGCCCTTCGCACCGCGGCGGGTTTCTCCGGTCGGCCTAAGCTGTAGTCCAGTCATGCGGATAGGGGCGGGGAGAGGACTTGCGACTTTCTTGCAGATTTCCTCTTCCCAACCCGCTGGAAATGACCTATCTCGCCTGTCTCGCGAAAAAATCCGACTCAGCGCCGATCCGGCGGTCTGACGGAGTTTTGCGCGTCCGCTCCGAGGTCTGGCTCTAGGCCCTTAAGCCAGACGAGGGAGCGCCCCGTCCCAAGGGATGGGGCAAGCCCAGCATCCGGCGCCTCCCCATGGCGCACAAGGGCGGATGCGTGGACACATCGCGCGGTGGGCGTCGCTGCCTCGCCGCGGCTCAAGGACACATAAATGGCCCAGACCTTCACTGGTAAGAAGCGGATCCGTAAGTCTTTCGGCCGCATTCCCGAAGCCGTGACCATGCCGAACCTGATCGAGGTTCAGCGCTCATCCTACGAACAATTCCTGCAACGCGACGTACGTCCCGCCGACCGTAACGGCGACGGACTTGAAGCGGTGTTCAAATCGGTCTTCCCGATCAAGGACTTCAACGAGCGCGCTGTGCTTGAGTACGTGTCTTACGAGTTTGAGGACCCCAAGTACGACGTCGAGGAATGCATCCAGCGCGACATGACGTATGCAGCGCCCCTGAAGGTGAAGCTGCGTCTGATCGTGTTTGAAAACGATGAGGAAACCGGCGCGCGTTCGGTAAAGGACATCAAGGAGCAGGACGTCTATATGGGCGATATCCCGCTCATGACGGACAAGGGCACCTTCATCGTCAACGGCACGGAACGGGTGATCGTCTCGCAACTTCACCGCTCCCCCGGCGTATTTTTCGACCATGACCGCGGCAAAACCCATTCCTCGGGAAAATTGCTGTTCAACGCACGCATCATCCCCTACCGCGGTTCTTGGTTAGATTTTGAATTCGACCATAAAGATTGCGTTTATGTGCGCATAGATCG